>NZ_QHJN01000259.1:0-7064 GCF_003947565.1 Actinomadura sp. WAC 06369
GGTGGTGTCGGGCAGGTGAACGTTGGGTGATGCCGGGCTGGTGGGGGTGTTCGGGGTGTCCGGTTTGTTGCCGGACACCTGGCCGGACGGCTGGTGTGGCGTCCATGAAGCACTCGATGCGAGCGGGGCTCACGCTGGCGGGGGGACTGTTCCTCGCCACCGCGGGCGGACTCGCCTACGACGCGATGACGGCCGCGCCCGCGCATGCGGCGGCGGGCTCGGAGCCGTGGCGGTACTGCCCGCCCTACGGCAACTACTACAACCGGCTGGACTGCGATTCGAACGGCACCCGGAAGAAGGTGCCGGGGGTCGATCCGGCGGACATCCGGCAGCAGATCGAGGAGATGCGGGAGCGCTACGGCGGGCCGTATGTGCAGCGGCCGCGGCGGAGCGCGCCGGAGGCGGCGCGGCCCGAGACGCCGAAGCAGCGGCCGGAGAGCCGGCGGACCGGGCCGCGCCGAGCGGCGAAGCGGACGGACGACGGCGCCCCCGACCGGCCCCCGTTCGTCCCGCCGGACCGGGTCGTACGGCCACCGACGGACCCACGTCCGGCACCAGACCCGAGGCCGCGCCCGACGGCGCCGAGGCCGAACTCGCCGATGCCGCCGACCGGAGGCACCGGCCAGCCGGCCGGGCCCGGCGCACCGGCGGGGCCGGGTGCGCCCGGGGCCCCGCCGCCCTGGGATGTGCCGAACACACCCTGGGCGCCGCAGCCGACGCGTCCGTCCAGGCCGGACGCCCCGCAGTCGGGCACCAGCGGGCAAACCGCCGCGGGCGAGGGAGGCGACCGTCCGAGACGGTACGGTCCGGCGAGCGATCTCGAAGACTGGATCCTGTACTTGAGGACTCGGTTCCTGATGTGGATTTCGTCCAGTCAGGCTCCGACGGAGCCCGGATACGTCTGGAAGAAGGGCGTCGAGAAGACGCTCGAGCGTTCCTGGGACAAGAACCAGAAGTCCGGCAACAACGGCATTCTCGACCCGAAGTGGGAGACTGCCTTCACCTACGTCAAGGGCGCCCTCGAAATCGGATACGCATCCTATCAGGCGTGGCTCGAAACGCCGCGTGGGAACCGGCACGAACTGCAGACGTCCTTGGAAGCCGTCGAGGACCTCCGGAAGAAGCTGAGCGACGCCAGACGGCGGGGCGATGCGGACTCGGTCGCCAAGCTGGAACGCCTCCTGAACAAAGCGAAGTCGCGTTTGCAGGGGGCGAAGGAGATCGAAAAAAAGCTCTGGCCCGGTCTTAAGGAGTTGCAGAGCGACAACAGCCAGCAAGGGCAGCAGGAGGAGCAAAGGGGACTGGAGGGACAGGAAGGCCAGGAGGGGCAGGGACAGGAAGAAGGGCAGCAGCAGCAGGGGCAAGGAGAGCCCGGGGAGAACGGCGGCCAGGGCGGTGTGGACGGGCAGGGCGAGCAGAGTGGGCAGGGTTCGCCGAACCGGTTCGGGGATCGGCAGCCGATCGTGCTGCCTGACCCGGTGGCTCCTCCGCTCGTCCCTCAGCCTGAGGATGCGCCGCAGGACGGTGGCCGTCCGCCGGAGTTTCCCCAGCGCGACCTTCCGCGGCCTGAGGTTCCCCAGCGTGACGAGCCGGTGAACCCGCCCGTGCGGCCGGACCTCCCCGGAGGGCCCGCCTCGCCCGGTCAGCCGGGTGGTCCGGACGGGCCGGGCGCGCCCGAGCAGCCCTGGGTGCCGACTCCGCCCGAGCAGCCCTGGGTGCCGACTCTGCCCGGGGATCCCGAGCCGCCCGAGACGCCGCGGACTCCCGAGAACCCCGGCCTGCCCGCCGCCCCCGAGCCGGACCTGCCCGGTGACCCGGAGCCGCCCGAGACGCCCCGGACTCCCGAGGCCCCCGGCCTTCCGGGCGACCCCGAGCGGCCCGACGCGCCGGTTCTGCCCGGGGATCCCGAGCCGCCCGAGACTCCCGAGGAGCCGGCGGACGAGCCCGGCGACGAGCCCGAGGACGATCCGTTCCGCGTGCCGCCGTTCGTCCCGGCGGTCCGGCCGGGGCCGAGCGGGCCCGGGACGGACGAGCCGCGCCGCCCGTCCGTCCGTCCGGACCTGCCCGGACGGGTGCTGGACCGTCCCCGTACGCCCACGCGGGTCGGGCCGTCGCGTCCGTCCGGTGGACGGCCGGAGGGCTCGCGCCCGTCGGACTCCCGTCCGGGCGGCGGCGACCTGTCGTCGTCGCGGCCCGGGAACGGACGGCAGGCGCCGGGCGGCGGCGGTCGCGGCGGCGGCGAGCCGGTGCGTCCGGCGGCACCGCGGCCCGGGCCCGGCGGGCCGGTGCGGACGCTGCCCGCACCCGTGCCCGGCGGGCCGGTGCGGACCCTGCCCGCGCCTGCCGGGCCGCAGGCGGGGCCGGGGCGGCCCTCGGGGCCGGCTGCGCCCGCGCCGGACCGGCCGCCTCTCGGGAACCCCAGGCCGGGGCCGGTCCCCGAGTGGGACGAGACCGGGCCGACCGTCAAGCGGGAACCGCCCATGCCGGACCGCCCTCCGCAGCAGCCGCGGCAGCCGAAGCCGCAGGCGCCGACGTTCACGCCCGACAAGGCCCCCGGCATCACGGGCAAGTCGCCGCTGCGGGGGCGCAACATCGCCGCCGAGGTCGCCACCATCGGGCTGGAGGGGCTGTACGGGAGGTTGCTCGCCCCGAAACTGAACTGGGTGGCCCAGAAGATCACCGAGGATCCGGAGTTCGCGCGGCAGTTCGCGGACGAGTACGACCGGTACCAGGACCTTTCGTGGGTCGAGCGCCGCACGCGGGACTTCAGCCAGTTCTTCGGTGCCGGCTCGGAGCGGTTCCCGGAGGACTACTTCGTGCCCGAGTTGCGGGAGCTCGTGGAGGAGGTGCTGAATCCCCCGGCGCCGCAGCAGACGTCGCCGCCCGCACCGGACGACGACCGGACCAGGTTCGGTGTGATGACCCCCAGGGACGAGGCCGGCACCCGCACGACCGAGGCGGTCTACCGCTACAAGGTCGGGGAGGAAGGCGAGAACCTGGACCTGCTGCTCCGGGACGAGCCGCGCCGGGCGCCCGCGCCGTCCGGGGAGTCCGGTCCGGAGCGGGAGGAGAAGGGCGAGTCCGGTCTCGAGCGGCACCAGCGGCTCATGGACCGGATGGACGAGCGCCGCGAGAAGAAGGAGGAGCGGCGGGAGCGCGAGGCCGAGAAGGAGCAGGAGCGCCTCGACGCGCGGGACGGCGGCGGCCGCGGCGGGGACGGCGGCCCGCCGCCCGCCCAGGGGCCGTCGAGCCCGCCGCCGGCCGCGAACCCTCCGGCGTCCGGTGGCGGGGGTGCGCCGTCGGGTGGCGGCGGTCCGGCTCCCGCGCCCGCACCCGCACCGGAGCGGTTGCACCGGCTGGAGCGGGGGCCCGAGGACGACGGCGGGCCGTCCGGTGACGCGTCCGTCCGTGTCTGACCCGCGTTCCGTCTGAGCGAGGCCCGCGCCGACCGGCGCGGGCCTCGCGCGCGGGCGTCCCTGGGGTGTCCGGGAAGTGTCCGGGAGGTGTCCGGACGCCCCGGAAGGGTTGCCGGACGCCTCGCCGGACGGATGGGCTGGCGAGCATGATCAGACCGATACGAGTGGGCTTGACCCTGGGCGGGGGATTCCTCTTCACCGTCCTCGGTGCCTTGGCCCACGACGTGCTGGCGGCGGACGCCGCGCACGCGGCGGAGGGGCCCGCGCCCCCGAGGCTCGTGCACGCGGCGTCGTCCCCGAGCGCGTCGGACAACCCCTTCGCGCAGCGCCTCGAGGAGCAGCAGCGGCGGCTGCGCGAGCGGATCGAGCGGGCCCAGGAGCAGTACCGGGTGCCGCAGACCCGGCCGCGGGACGCGGAGCCGCGCCCGTCCTCGACCGGACCGGACCGGCCCGTCCAGTTCGGCGGTGCGGACGGCCCGGACGGCGCCGGCGACCAGGACGAGCCCGGGCGGACCCCGAACCCGGAGCGACCCGAGGACACCCCGGCCAAGCCCGGACCGGACCCGGCCCCGGGCGTCCCGGGCGCGGACGGTCCCGGTTCGTCCGATGCCCCGGACCTCCCCGAGAGCGTTCCGCCGGCCTCCGGACCGGTGGGACGGGACGGCGAGGAAGACCGCACGGCGCCCGAGCGGCGCACCACCTCCGGGTGGCGCGGACGCCTCGGACCCGTCGGGCGCGGGCCGTTCCATCCCGAGCCCTGGATCATGACGAGTCCGCGCACGATGCGGGTGCTGTGGGGGCGGACCGCCGCCGCGGGCGAGGCCGTCGACCCCCTGGCCCAGCGGGCCGTGTACAGCGGTGGGCCGATACTCGCGGACGGCACCAACCCCTTCGACAACCCCGTTACGCCGCTTCGCTTCGTGCAGCCGGTCGGGGACTTCCTCGAGCCGTACCTGCGGGAGCACCGCGCGCAGGCGCTTACGAGGGCCGAGAAGCGGGCGGAACGCGCCGCCCAGGCCGTCGAGCGCGCACGTAGCCAAGGGGCCGGCACTCAGCGCGCCTACCGGCGTCTGGCCAAGGCCAACCAGGCCCTCGTCAAGGCGCGCCAGAAGCACGTGCAGGCGGTCCGCAAGGACCTGGTGGGGACGCAGCAGCGTCTCGATCGACTCGAGGCGAAGCGCGCCAACACCCGCAACCCGCTGACCCGCGGGCTCGTCTCCGACGACCTGGTCATGGCGCGCCATGCCCGGTGGAGCGCCGTGCTCGCCGCCGAGCAGCTCGACGACGAGTCCTGGGCGCGTGGGGCGGGCTGGCGCCCAGGCGAGGGCGACCGGTCCCTGTCCCCCAAGCCGTCCGGACGCACCCAGCAGCAGCCGTCGTCCGGACGCACCCAGCAGCCGTCGTCCGGACGGACCGGCGGCACGGCTCCGCGCACCGGGCCGATCCCCGGACGGGGCAGGCAGCAGGGCACCTGGCCCAGCCTCCGCACCGGACCCACCGCACCGGCCACGGCCCCGCGCACCGGGCCCAGCACCGGACGCACCGCACCGGCCGGCACCCAGCGCACCGGGCCCATCCCCGGACGCGGCGGCCGACAGGGCACCTGGCCCAGCCTCCGCACCGGACCCAGCACCGGACGCACCGCGCCCGCCGCGGCCCCGCGCACTGGCCCCGGCACTGGACGCACCGCACCGGTCGCCAACCGGCGTACCGGGCCCATTCCCGGGCGCGGCAGGCAGCAGGGCACCTGGCCCAGCCTGCGCACCGGACCGGGAACCGGACGCACCGCACCGGCCACGGCCCCCCGCACTGGGCCCAGCGCCGGACGCACCGCGTCGTCCGGCACCCAGCGCACCGGGCCCATCCCCGGACGCGGCGGCCGACAGGGCACCTGGCCCAGCCTCCGCACCGGACCCGGCGCCGGACGCACCGCGCCGGCCGCCAACCCGCGTACCGGGCCCATTCCCGGACGCGGCAATCGCCAGGGGGCCTGGCCGAGTCTCCGTGCGGACGGCGCCGGACGTGCCGCGCCGGGCGCGAGCGCGCCGCGGGGTGGGGACGATGGGTCCGGGCCCCGCTTCGGGGGGAACGGGCCGAGCGGGCCGCGTGGGACCGGTGGTGACGGTGGGGGTCTCCCGCCGACGCGGCCGGGGCCGTCCACGGGGCCCAAGCCCGTGGCGCCCGCGCCGTCCGGTGGGGCGGCGGACCCGGTGCCGCCCGGGCGTAGCTGGCCGGCGCGCGGGGTTCCCGGGGCGTCGGGCGGTCCGGTCGCGCCGCCGACCGGCCCCGGCACGCCGCCCGGACCCGGGACGCCGCCCGGTGGGGCGGGTCGTCCGTCGGTGCCGGGGTCCTCGCCCGGGGGTGTGGTGCCTCCGGCGGGTCCGGAGACGCAGCCCGGTCAGGTGCCTCCGGTGAAGCTTCCGCCGGGGGCGGGACGGCCGCCGGTCGTCGGGGTTCCGCCGTCGGCCCGGTTCCAGGGCATGACCGGGGGCTACGGCATGGCGATGAGCGGGATGGCGATGAACGCGCAGGTCATCTCGCTCAACTACGGGTTCCAGCGGGCCGAGGAAGCCAGGACGAGGGCGGACGAGCTGGCCGAGGAGTTCGCCACCGACAGGGGCGCGGCCAAGGAGTTCGTGGACGAGTACAACGAGCGGAACCGCGACTGGTGGTCGCAGGTGACCTGGGGGTTCGGCGACCACAGGTTCAAGTCCGGCGAGCTGAGCCGGGAGCTGCTCGATCGCGTCAAGGCGATGTACCCCGATCTGTTCGTGCAGCGGATCGAGGAGCCGGAGGCTCCGCCGCTGACGCCGGAGGAGATCGAGCGGCTGCCCGATCCGGCGGTGTACCGGGCGCCGGTGGGGAAGGAGGGCGTGGGCCTCGACCAGACCCTGCTGCTCCGCGATCCGAAGCCGACCGTGGTCGCGCCGGAAGGGGAGCCCGCGCCGGGTGCGGAGTCCCGTGACGAGCGTCCGCCGCGGACGGGGGTGCGGCAGTACGGCCGGGAGCTGCGGCACGGTGCCGGGTCGGGCGGCCGCATGCCCCACGAGGGGTGGCGGAGCGACGACGCGCCGCGCTACGGGAACCGGGACGAGGACGAGCGTGACGGCTCCTCGCAGCGGCGCGAGGGCAACATGCTGCACGAGGGCGGCGGCCGGGGGCCGTCGGGGCCGCCGTCCGGTGGCGCGCCGTCCGGGTCCGCCCCGGCGCCGTCCGCGCCTCCGTCCGGGGGCGGCGGGCAGCCGAGTCCGGGCAACGCCGGCGGTCCGCCGGCCAGCGGCGGGAGTGGGCCGGCGCCCGATCCCGGCCGGGGCCGGCTGAAGCGGCTGGAGCGGGGGCCCGAGGGCCGTTCGGGCAACGCTTCCCCGGACGTCCGGGTGTAGAAGCCCGGGACCGTTTCGTCCGAACGAGGCCCGCGCCGGCGACGGCGCGGGCCTCACCCGTTCGTCCGGCGGGAGGGGTCCCGGGGGCGGCGGCCGATACTTCGGGCATGCGGAAGAGTTCACGGGCGGAGGTCCGCCGGATCGCGGGGGCGGTCGCGTTCGACACGGTCATGCACCACGCGGACGCGTTCGCGCGGACGGCGTACGCCGAGGAGACGATGGGGGCGGCGGCGCGGCGGGTGGCCGAGCGGGTCGCGCGGGCGGT
>NZ_QHJN01000260.1:0-7032 GCF_003947565.1 Actinomadura sp. WAC 06369
GGCGGGCGCGGCGGCGGGGACGTCCGCGGCGGCGGGGGACGCGGCGGTGCGCGGCCCGCGGCGCCGCTCGCCGCGCGGTGTGCTGCGCGACACGGCGACCCCGGCCAGGCACAGCGCGCCGCCGAGCAGCGTGACGGCCCCGGGCACCTCGTCGAGGAACGCCCACGACATCAGCACGACGATCGCGGGGACGGCGTAGGTCGTCGCGCCCATCTTCCCGGCGGACGTCCGCGCCAGCGCGTACCCCCAGGTGGTGAACGCCAGCGCGGTCGGGAAGACGCCGAGGTAGACCATGTTGAGGGTCGCGCCCGCCGGGGCGTCGGCGGCCTGCGACACGAGCAGCCCCGCGAACGGCAGGGTCGCGACGGTGCCGACGGCGCACGCGAACGTGGTGAACTGCAGCGCGGACGCGTGCCGCAGTGCGGGCTTCTGGCTCACCACTCCGGCCGCGTAGGTGACGGCCGCGACGACGCACAGCAGGACGCCGAGCAGCGGCGACCCCTTCTCGCCGGACATCGACAGCCCGACGACGGCGGCGCCGGCGAACGCCACGGCCAGGCCCGCGAGCAGCCGGGAGGAGAACCCCTCCTTCAGCAGCCAGCCGCCGAGGAGCGCGATGAGGATCGGCCCGATGTTGACGACGAGGGCCGCGGTGCCGGCGTCCACGAGCTGCTCGCCCCAGTTGAGCGCCACCATGTAGACGCCGAACCACAGGATGCCCGCGGCGACGATGCCGGGCCACGCGCCGCGCGGCGGGAGGCCCTCGCGGCGGACGAGCCAGAGGGCGCCGAGCACGACCGTCCCGGAGAGCAGCCGCCCGAGCGCGAGGGGGCCCGGGTCGTACGCCTCGCCGGCGCTCCGGATGGAGACGAACGCCGAGGCCCACAGGACGACCGTGACGGTGGCGGCGGCGATCGCGCGCCGGTCGACGCCTCCGGCCGCGGCCGGAGGGGAGATGTCCTGTTCCATGAAGCGCACCTTAAATTCGGATCGTTTCGCTGAACACCGAAGTTCGGCGCGCGGTTGCGCCGGACGACAATGGACCGCCCCAGTCTGAGAGCGGTCCATTGTTCAGGTCCAGCGAATAATTCTTGACCGTCGGTTAAGGCGCGCTACATCGAGGCGAGTCCCTCGAAGGGCGACGACGCCTGCGCGTACCGGCGCTTCGGGATCCGCCCGGCCAGCCGCGCCAGCCGCCCGCCCTCCACGGCGTGCCGCATCGCGGCGGCCATCATCGCCGGGGACTGCGCGCGGGTCACCGCCGTCGCCAGCAGCACCGCGTCGCAGCCCAGCTCCATGGCCAGGGCGGCGTCGCTGGCGGTGCCGAGCCCCGCGTCCAGGACGACCGGGACGCCCGCCCGCTCGACGATCAGCTCGATGTTGTGCGGGTTGCGGATGCCGAGGCCCGAGCCGATCGGGGAGCCGAGCGGCATCACCGCCGCGCACCCGACCTGCTCCAGCCGCCGCGCCAGGACGGGGTCGTCGTTGGTGTACGGCAGCACGACGAACCCGTCGTCGACGAGCTGCTCGGCGGCCTCGACCAGCTCGATCGGGTCGGGCAGCAGCGTGTGCTCGTCCGCGATCACCTCGAGCTTCACCAGGTTCGTGCCGAGCGCCTCGCGGGCGAGCTTGGCGGTCAGCACCGCCTCGCCCGCGGTGAAGCAGCCCGCGGTGTTGGGCAGCACGCGGATGCCGCACTCGGCGAGCACGTCCAGGACCGAGCCGCGCGCCGCCGGGTCCACCCGCCGCATCGCGACCGTGGTGAGCTCCGTCCCGGACGCGGTGAGCGCCTCCCGCAGCACCTGCATGCTGGGCGCGCCGCCCGTCCCCATGATCAGCCGCGAGCCGAACTCCTCGCCCGCGATCACCAGCGCGTCGTCCCGCACCGTCCCGCCGGCCGTCTTCGTGTCGTTCGTCGCGTCGTCCATCGTCAGCCTCCCTGCACGGCGGTCAGCACTTCCAGGCGGTCGCCGTCGCGCAGCGGCGTCGCCTCCCAGGCCGTCCGGCGGACGACCTCGTCGTTCAGCGCGGCGGCCACGCCGGTCGGCGCCGCGCTCACGGCCGCGACGGCGGCGGCGACGCTCGTGCCCGCGGGCAGCTCGCGCGGCTCGCCGTTGACGATGACCTTCATCGCTTCACCTCGGAGAATCGGTCGGGGGAGAACGGGCGGGCGACCTCGGGCACCGGGTCGCCGAGCAGCGCCGCGGACAGCACGTCCGCCGAGACCGGCGCGAGCAGCACGCCGTGCCGGAAGTGCCCGGTGCCGAGGACCAGCCCCGGCACGTCCGAGGCGCCCATGACCGGGGCGTTGTCGGGGGAGCCGGGCCGCAGCCCGGCGGTGACCTCGGCGAACTCGAGCTCGGTGACGCCGGGGATCAGCTCGCGGGCGTCCCGCAGCAGCTCCCACAGCCCGCCGGCGGTCACGCGGGTGTCGAACCCGAGCTCCTCCTGCGTGGCGCCGAGGACGATCTCGCCGTCGTCCGCGCGCGGCACCAGGTACACCGGCGAGCCCTTCACCAGCCCCCGGACGCACCGCCGCAGGAACGGCACGCGGGTGCGCAGCCGGATCACCTGCCCCTTGACGGGGCGGACGGGCGGGACGGTCCCGGCGGGCAGGCCGTCGAGGTCGCCCGACCAGGGGCCCGCGGACAGCAGGACGCGGTCGGCCCGCAGGACCGTCCCGTCGTCCAGGCGGACGCCCGCCGCCGCGTCCCGCTCGACGACCACGCCCGCCGCGCGGCGCCGCACGATCCGCACGCCGGACTTCTCGCACGCCGCGAGCAGCGCCGCGGCGAGCCGGCGCGGGTCGACGGACCCGTCCCGCGGGGCGAGCAGCCCGCCCCGCACGCCCGGCGCCAGCATCGGCTCCTGCTTGCGGCACTCCCGGCCGGTGAGCGCCTCGACGGGGAGGCCGAGGCTCTCCTGGAAGCGGCGCAGGTCGTCCAGGACGGCCAGGTCGTCGGAGTCGAACGCGACCTGGAGCAGGCCGTCGTCGCGGTACCCGGTGGCGGTCCCGGTGAATTCCTCCAGTTCCGCCACGAACGCGTCGTAGCGGTCGTGGGCCGCGAGGTTGAGCCGCAGCAGCGGCTCCTCGCCGTAGGCCAGCTCGCTGACAGGGGTGATCATGCCCGCGGCGACGGCCGTCGCGCCGCCCGCGGGCGCGGGATCGACGAGGGTCACCGCGCCGCCCCGGCCGGCCGTCCGCCACGCCGCGGCCAGGCCGACGATCCCGGCCCCGATGACGACGATCTCCATTCGCGCTCCCTTCGCCGGCATGATCCGGATCAGGTCAGGCGGTCGGCGGCCCGGTCAGCCGCCCTCTCAGCCCGGTCGCACCGGACTCCCGCGGGTGTTCTGGGTGGTCTTCCCCCACTTTACGACCGCTGTGACGTACATGACCGTCTGGACACATGTCCAGGCAAAAGCGGCCCCACTAAGGTGAGCGCCATGGAGAGGCTTGTTGTCGTGGGTGGCGGGCTGGCCGGCGTGCGCGCCGTGGAGGCCCTGCGCAGGAAGGGGTACGAGGGCGCGCTCACCCTCGTCTCGGCCGAGCGGCACCGGCCGTACGACCGGCCGCCGCTGTCGAAGGCCGTCCTCGCGGGCGACTCCGACGACACCACCGTCGACGCCGACTGGGACGCCCTGCGCTGCGAGCTCCTCCTCGGCGAGCGGGCCACCGCGCTGCGCCCCGGCGCGCCCGGCCGCGGCGGCGTCGTCGCCACCACGGCCGGCGACCTGCCCTTCGACGGCCTGGTCATCGCCACCGGCGCGGCCCCGATCACGCTGCCCGGCGACGGCCGCCAGCACGTCGTCCGCACCATCGAGGACGCCCGCGAGCTGCGCGGCCTCCTCGTCCCGGGCGCCCGCGTCGCGATCGTCGGCGCGGGCTGGATCGGCGCCGAGGTCGCCACCACCGCCGCGAGGAAGGGCTGCGCGGTCACCGTCGTCGAGGCCGCCGACACGCCCCTCGCGAACGCGCTCGGCGCCGAGGCCGGCGCCCTGACCGCGCCCTGGTACGCCGAGGCCGGCGTCGAGCTCCGCACCGGCGTCAAGGTCGCCGAGGTCGACGGGCGCGGCCTCGTCCTGGCCGCCGACGGGGCGCCCGGCCGCATCGACGCCGACGCGGTCGTCGTCGGCGTCGGCGTCCGGCCCGACCTCGGCTGGCTCGCCGGCTCAGGCCTCCTCCTCGAACGCGGCGTCGTCACCGACGCGGCCTTCCGCACCTGCCACGAGGGCGCCGAGCCCGGCACCCCCGGCGAGCCCCGCCCCGACATCGTCGCCGTCGGCGACTGCGCCGCCTGGTGGTCGTCCCGCTACGGGCGCCGGCTCCTCGTCGAGCACTGGGACACCGCCCTCAACGCCCCCGAGACCGCCGCCGCGACCCTCCTCGGCGAGGACGCCGCCTACGACGCGGCACCGTACTTCTGGTCCGAGCAGTTCGGCCGCATGGTCCAGTACGCCGGGAACCACGCGGCGTCCGAGCGGATGATCCGGCGCGGCGACCCGGACGGCCCCAAGTGGGCCCTCGCGTGGCTCACCGGCGACCGCCTCGACGCGATCCTCACCGTCGACCGCCCCCGCGACCTCGTCCAGGCCCGCCGGGTGATCGCGTCCGGCGCGGCCGTCGACCCCGGTCTGCTCGCCGATCCCGACACCCCCGTCCGCCAGGCCGTTCGCGCGTAGCGGAGCGTCCCCGCGAAACAGGTGGTCGTCGAGAGGGTTTGCCGGTTCCGAAGGCGTGGTAGCAAGGGGGCGTGACGCAGATGCACGCAACCGTTGAAAGCGCACTCGACCCCCGCACCGACGCCCTCGCCGGAGAGTGGCTCACCCTCCCGGAGACCGCCGAGCGGCTCGGCATCAAGACCAACCGGATCAAGCAGCTCATCAGCGAGCGCAAGCTGCTCGCGGTCCGCCGCGCGGGCGAACCGATGGTCCCGGCGGCCTTCGTCCACGAGGGCCAGGTGATCAAGGGCCTGTCCGGCACGCTCACCGTGCTCTCGGACGCCGGCTACAGCGACGTCGAGACCGTCCGCTGGCTGTTCACCGCGGACGACACGCTGCCCGGCACGCCGGTCGAGGCGCTCACCGAGAACCGCGGGACCGAGGTGCGGCGCCGCGCCCAGGCCCTGGCATTCTGACCGTCCGCCCACCGGGGGTCACGCGTCCGCGTGGCCCCCGCAGCACTGCCCAGGAAGGAAGTCCTCCCCACCGTGTCCAGGCACCTGCCCTCCGACCGCGCCGTGGCCCTGCGCGCCCGGCTCGACCGCGCCCGTCTCTACCTCTGCACGGACGCGCGTGAGGAGCGCGGCGACCTGCCCGGGTTCCTGGACGCCGTCCTCGCGAACGGCGTCGACATCGTGCAGCTCCGGCAGAAGGGCCTGGAGGCGCGGCAGGAGATGGCGTACCTGGAGGTGTTCCGGGCCGCGTGCGAGCGGCACGGCGCGCTGCTGGCCGTCAACGACCGCGCGGACGTCGCCCACGCGGTGCGCGCGGACATCCTGCACCTCGGGCAGGACGACCTGCCGGTGCCGGCGGCGCGGGAGATCGTCGGCGGCGACGTGCTGATCGGCCGGTCCACGCACGCGGCGGAGCAGGCGGCGGCCGCGGCCTCCGAGCCCGGCGTCGACTACTTCTGCACCGGGCCGACGTGGCCCACGCCGACCAAGCCCGGACGCCCCGCGCCGGGCCTGGAACTGCTCGAGTACACCGCCGGGGAGAAGTTCTCCCGGCCGTGGTTCGCGATCGGCGGCATCGACCTCGGGAACCTCGACCGGGTCACGGCCGCCGGTGCGCGCCGCGCGGTCGTGGTGCGGGCGATCACCGAGGCCGACGACCCGGGCGCCGCGGCGGCCGAGTTCGCGCGGCGGCTCGCCGCCGTGTGACCGCCCGCACGGTTCGCGGGGGCGCGGCATGCCGCACAATGGGGATCATGGGACCCGACGACGAGCGGCCGGTCGACCTCGACGACGAGTTCGACGTCCTGCCCGACCAGACGTCCGACGACACCGACACCGGCTGGGGCGAGTGGCGCGGCGGCGACGACGACTCCCGGCTGCTGGAGGAGCGCCCGCCGCACTGGTGAGCCGCCCGGCGGCCGCTACAGGATCCCGATGACGAACCCCGCCGTCATGACGACGGCGAGCGCCACCATCATGCGCCAGCGGTAGCGCGGGATCCGGGTCGGGCGCGGCTTGGGCGCCGGGGCGCTGCCCTCGCGCAGCGCCCGCACGAGCTGCCGCGCGGACGGCCGCGCCTGCGGGTTCTTGTCGAGGCAGCGGGCCGCGAGGTCGCGCAGCGGGCCGTCGAGGCCGCCGAGGTCCGGCGGCCGGGACGTCACCCGGCGCATCACCGCGGCGTTCGGGCCCGTGCCGAACGGCGGCCGCCCGGTGGCGGCGAACACCATCGCCGCGCCCCACGCGAAGACGTCCGCGGGCGGCCCGACGGGCTCGTCCTCGATCTGCTCGGGGGCCATGTAGGCGGGGGTGCCGAGCGGCCCGGTGGTCAGCGGCGTCGCGTCCGCCACGCGCGCGATGCCGAAGTCGATCACCTTGGCGCCGTCCGGGCCGAGGAGGACGTTGCCGGGCTTGAAGTCGCGGTGGACGATCCCCTCGCGGTGGATCGCGGCGAGCGCGGCGGCGGTGCCGAGCGCGACCCGGTGCAGCCGGCGGTCCGGCAGCGGGCCCTCGTCGGCCACGACCTCCTGCAGGGACGGGCCGTCCACGTACTCGCTGACGATGTAGGGCCGGTCGCCGGTCACGTCGGCGTCCAGCACCTGCGCCGTGTGCCGCCCGGCGACCCGCCGGGCCGCGTCGGCCTCCTTGACGAACCGGTCGCGGGCGCGCCGCCCGGCCGCCATGCCGCCCTTCAGCAGCTTCACCGCGCAGAGTCCGCCGTCGTCGTCCTCGGCGAGGTAGACGACGCCCTGGCCGCCCTCGCCGAGCCGGCCCAGCAGGGGGCGGCCGCCGATGTCGTCCGGGTCGCCGGGGCCGAGCGCGGACGCGGGGCGGCGCCGCAGGTCGCGGGGGACCGGGG
>NZ_QHJN01000261.1:0-6840 GCF_003947565.1 Actinomadura sp. WAC 06369
AGTCCGGTGCGCGGGACGGGGAATCGGGGGTGGGTGCGCGGTTCCAGGTGATGGTGGCTGGGTCTACGTGGGGGGTGATGACTTTTGTGCGGGTCAGGTCGAGTTTTAGTTTGGTGCCCAGGTCGCCGATTTTGTGGGTGAGTCGGGCGGCTATGTCGGAGACCTTGGGGAGGCGGGCGCCGGCGCGGAGGGTGAGGGAGAGGGGGTCGAGGGCTTCGCCTACCTTGGCGGCGGCGCGGGTGCCCTTGGCGAGCTTGCCGGCGCTGCCGGCTTTGCCGATGGGGATGACCGTGGTGACGATGTTGTAGGCGGTGTTGCCGAGGGCTCGGGCGGGGTCCTGCTTCCACTGGTCCCAGGCGACGAAGCTCTTGCCGAAGCCCTTCCAGGTCTCGCCGAACTTGCCGCGGAGTTCGGGGGAGAGGAGGGCCATGGCGGGGGTGCCGAGGACCATGAGGTTCTCGAAGGACTCGCGCCACTTGTCGGGTGAGGTCGCGAGGTCCCAGAGGCCCGAGGCGTCGCCCCACAGGCCGTCGCCGAAGAAGCCCGTGAGGAACGAGGTGGCGCCGTCCCACATGTCCTCGTACCAGGGGTTCTCGGCCTCTTCGGGCGTGCCCCAAGTGAGCGGCTTGCCGTCGGTGCACATCTGTTTGCTCGGCGCGCTGCCGCCGTAGGCCGAGTAGATGCTCGTGGATGCCTTTTCCTGGGCTTTCTGGAAGGCGAGTGCCTGGGCGTCGACGGCTTGGAGGAGGGAGTTGTTCTCCTGGACGAGGTCCTCGTTCTTGCGCCAGTCTTCTTCTTCGGTGTACGTCTTGTTCACGAAGGTGACGGCCTGCATGTACAGGTCGGTCAGCTTGCGCTTGATGACGCGGGTCTCGGCGGCGTAGGTGGTGAGGGCGCCGGTGACCTGCTCGAGTTGCCCGGCGAACGATGCGGCGTCGTCGCGGACGGGCGCGGTGGCGGAGAAGAGGTCGGCGGCCTCGGGGGCCTCGTAGAAGGCCGAAAGGCCCTGCCACGTGGAGTGGACGTCCGCGCCGGTCTCGCGGATCCCGGTGGCGGCCTTCTTGAGACTGTGGGCCTCGGCCTCGACGGCGTCGGGGTTGACGCCGGACATGATGCTGAGAACGTGGTCGGGAACGATCATCGGTTCACCGTCCCCTCGTTGCCGCGCGGGCGGGCGTTTGTGGACGCGCCGCGCCGGGTGCGGTCGAGGGGGACGGGGCCGCCTTGCTCGACGAGCGCGGTGAGGGCTTGGAGGCTGAGGGCGCTTTGTTCTTCGGCGTCGTCTGGGATGGCGCCGCCGTTCGGGTCCTCGGGGGCCCCTTTCCACGCGCAGAGTGCCTGACGTGGAGTCAAGCCTTTTATGGCGGCCTCGTGCAGGCGCCGTGACCAAACGGTCGCCGCGCCCGCATCGGCGTGTGCGACGAAGGACGCCGCGTCGTCCAGCGCGGATGCCCAGAGGTAGCCGATCGTCCGACCGTGAAGGGTGACCGGGTAGTAGCGCACCGGTTGATCGGTCGTGTTGGGATATGGGTTAGTGAGTTCTTTGAGGGCTTGGAGGCTGGAGGCCTGCTGTTCCTCGGCGTCGGCGGGAATGGCGCCTGCGCGCGGGTCCTCGGGTGCGCCTCTCCACTCGCGCAACGCCTCCAGCGGCGTGAGCCCTTGTCGGGCTGCTTCGCGAAGTCGAAGTACCCAAGGCACGCCGACGTTCTTGGCGACTGCGCCCGCGTCGCCGCGGTCCTGCCAGTAAGCGGCGTCGTCAGTGATCGATGCCCATAGATATCCGACCGTTCGGCCGTTGAGCGCGACCGGGTAGTAGCGCACCGGTTGGTTGGTCGAAGCGGGGAAATCGCTTGCGGGTATCTTCATCCGCCCGAGGGGACCCCAACCCCGAGAGCGGTCGTAAGGGGTCCCATCAAGTGCCGTACGCAGTCGGGTAACGGCATCCTTGCGCGGCGAAGGATGGGCTGGGTTGAGCCGCCGCGTCATGGTTTCTTTGCTTTCTGCTATTGCTTCCTCTGTGTTGCGGGTGATTGTGCCTGCTTCGGGATGTTCGGGCATGCCTTTCCACTTGCGCAATGCCTCCAGTGGGGCCAGTCCGTCCGAGTGGCTCTCCCTCAGTCGGGCTGACCATATCGCTGGGGCGCGGAGCGACTTTTTTGGCCAGGTGGAATGGCGAAAGAATCCGGCTGCCTGATCTCCTTCGGCTGCCCAGAGGTAGCCGATCACCTCGCCGTCTAGCGTCACCGGTGCATAGAGAACCGGCTTTCGCGTCTCATGTCTGTATGTCACTTCGACCTCGTGGGAGGCGGGGTGAACGGGTTCTCGTTTGCTGCTCGGGTTTTACTTATCTTGTTGTACAGCCAGTCGGGGATGTGTTCCTCGTCGCGTGGGAAGAACCCGAGGTCTTCGACATAGGTCTCGGGGGTCGGTTCGAAATGGAAGGCGTCGGGGCTGAAATTCGGTTCGCTGTCGTAGTCGAAGTCGACGGTATAGTCAGACGGTTTGGTGATTACGTAGTTTGCGGAGAACCACGTGCCCTGGCCTGGTCTGTACATGGCGGTGCGGAGTTCGAGCATTCTGGTCCCCATTGACATGGGGGGCCTCAATCTGATGTTCTCTCCGGTTTCGAGTTTTGCCTCTATTAGTGACTTGGCAAAACAGGCTAGGGCGTGGATGGAGTAGCGTATTTCGCTCCAGTTGGCGGGTGCTGTCGACAACAGGAGCTTGCCGACCTCGGTGAGGGCCTCTTGTTGCTCTTCGGGGTTCATTCGGATGTTCGCGTCGGTCTCGCGGACGTGGTCGGGGACGATCATTGGGTTGTCCGGGCGGCCTTGGCCTGGGCTTGGGCGGCCATCTCCTCGTCGCCGCGCACGTAGGCGTTGGTGGCCTCGGCCGCGCCGCGCAGGGTGCGCTGGGTGCGGTTGCGCAGGCCGAGGAGGGTGGGCCGGTGGTGCTCGACGAACCCGCTGAGGGCCTTGGAGACCTGCGTGCTGCCGGACGCGGTGCCGGCGTCGCGGCAGCCGGTGGCGAACGCTCCGGCGTGCTGCTCGAACGGGGCGAACGCCTCGGCCGTCCGGTTGATGACGCCCTGGACGCCCTGCGGATCGATGTCCCATGCGGTCAATGCGCACCCCCGCGATCTTGTGATGTGCGAGTCAAGTTAGGGGGAGCGAGGGACGAAACGCTGATATTTGATGTTTTGGATGACCGTAATGCGTGTTTTTGGTGGGTCGGGGGTTGGTGGGTGACGGGAGGAGTGATTGTTGTTCTTGCAGGTCGGTGGTGTTCAGGGCCTTGGAAGTGGCGGGTGCGGGGGTGTGGTGCCGGAATCGGTCAGGGGTCCGACTGAACGCCTGACGTGTCTGACTCGTCCGATAGAACGGAGATCAAGATCCGGCTATCGTCGTCCGCGCGGCGATTCGAGCGGTAGGTGAGACATGGGGCGATGGGACCAGGGCGAGCAGACGCTGATCACGCTCGCGAACAACACCGGGGACCGCGGTGAGGAGCTCGCGGCGCTGGTGAAGCAGCTGATCGTGGCGGCGGAGCCGCTCGCGGGGAAGTTCAACGGAGCCGGTAAGGCCGCGTTCGACGGTTTCAAGGCGCGGTCGGATCAGATCGCCGCCGACCTGAAGGGCGGCCTCGACCGGGTGAACACCGGGCAGATCGGCATGGAGCAGGCGTTCGCCGCCGGTGACCGGTCGATGGCGGACGAGGCCGGGCGCATGCAGTCGGCGGCCGACTTCGACGGCGCCAAGTTCCGCTGACCACGAGAGGACGCCCGAATGACGAACGGACGCCGCAGCTACGACACCGGGGCATCCGGCGAGGCGCAGGCCAACATCCACGCGATCGTCGCCCGGCTGGAGGCGCTGATCGGGACGCGCGACACCGACGTCGCCGCCGCGCTGGCCGACTTCGAGGCCACCGGGGTGTCGGAGGAGTACCGTGCGAAGGAGGTCAAGTGGCACAACGCGGCCAACGAGACCCGTGAGATCATCCGGCTGGTCAAGGCGACGCTGGAGCGCAACGACGAGATCGCCGGGACGACGCTGAACAAGGCGAGCGCGGCCGTTCAGGCCATCTGAACGCGGTCGGGAGGGACGCACCGGTCGGTGCGTCCCTCCTCCGGTGAGAGGGGGGACCCTGCGCGACTACGACGCCCAGTTGCTGGAGTCGGTCGCCGTGCGGCGCCGCAGGCTCCGGCACGCGCTGCTGTTCGGCCCCGAACGCACCCGCCGGACGTTCGACGAGAACCTGATGAAGGTCGTTGCGGGGCTGTGCGTCGCGGCGGTGCTGTGCGCGGGGACGGTCGGGTTCTCGTACCTGCGGTCGCGGCTGCAGGAGCAGGAGCGGAAGGCCGCGGAGTCGCAGGTCGCCGCGCCCGGGCCCGGGACGGCGCCCGTGCCCGCGGAGTGGGTCGGCGCGAAGGTGACGTTCGCGATGCTGCGCCGGGCGCTCGCCGGCGCGGGCGTCCCCGCGGGCCTGTACGTCCTGCCGGACCGGCCGGGGGGTTCGGGGTCGCACTACGTGGTGGCGCGGGACGCCGACGGGTACTCCGGCGGCGTCGTCGAGTTCGGCCGTGCCCGGATCGCGGCGGAGTTCCCCACCGAGGACGAGGCGTGCCGCTGGCTGTACGGGGAGCTGGTCGTCCCGGACGGGCGCCCCGTGCGGGCGCTCGACGCGGACGCCGAGCGGGCGGCGGTGCGGGGCGGTGCGGCGCTCGACGCGGAGGTGCGGGACGCGGTCGCCGCGGCGGGCGGGACGTCCGTGGTGCACCGGCTGCGAGCGGGGACGCTCGTCGACGCGTTCGGGAACGAGTCCGGGTCGGTGCTGTCGCCGTTCGGGACGCCGTTCGCGCGCCGCGGGCTGCCCGCGGAGGCGCGGGGCTACCACCGGTACCGGGTGGCGCGCCCGTTCGACGCGGACGCGTCGCTGTCCGCGGGCGGCGGCGCGCGGTTCACGCTGAACGCCGGGCTGTTCCCGAATCCGCCCGCTCTGCTCACCGTCCGGTGGCTGGTGCGCACCGGCTACCTTGATCCCGTCACCGGGGCGGGCGTGCCCCGGTGACCGCAGTGGAAAGGGTCCTATGTCCGCGTGGAGCCGGGTGACGCTCGTCGGCGAGCACCGCCGGGTCGACATGGTCCTCCCGGCGCGGGAGCCGATCGGGGCGCTGCTGCCGGACGTCCTGGAGGTGCTCGACGACCCGGTGCAGAGCCCGCCGCGGCTGCGGCACCTGGCGACGTCGACGGGGGAGGTGCTCGACCCCGGGACGACGCTGGCCGAGCGGCGGATCCCGGACGGCGCGGTGCTGCGGCTGGTGCGCGGCGACGAGCCGCTGCCCGCCCCGGTGGTGCACGAGGTGCCGGAGGTGGTGGGCGACGCGCTGGACGGGCGGCTGTGGCGGTGGGGCCCCGCGGCGATGCGCTGGACCGCCACCGCGGCGGTCGCGGCGCTGGCGGCGGCGATCGTCCTGGTGCTGCGCGCGGGCGTCGCGGGTCCGGCGGCGGCGAGCGCGGGCGCGGCGGCGGGCGTGCTGCTGCTGGTGTGCGGGACGGTCGCGGCACCGGCGGGGCGCGAGCCGCTCGGCACCGCGCTCGTCCTCGGCGGCGGGGCGGCGGGTGCGGTGGCGCTGTGGACGGCCGCCGAGCGGCTCGACCGTCCGGACTGGCTCGCGTGGACGGGCGCGGGCCTGCTGGCGGCCGCGCTGACGGTGCTGCTCGGGGCGGTGTCGCCGCTCGGCCGGGGCGGCGTCGTCGGCGGCGCGGTGATCGCGCTGCTGGCGGGCGCCGGCGGGCTGTGCGCGGCGTTCGGGCTGGACGCGCCGCGCATCGGCGCCGTGCTGGCGGGCGGGTGCGTCGTGCTGCTGGGGGTGGTGCTGCGGCTGGCGCTCGCGCTGTCCGGGCTGACGTCGCTCGACGACCGGCGGGGCGAGGGCGGCGCGGTGCGGCGCGGGGACGTCCTGGAGGCGTTCGACGGCGCGCACCGCACGATGACGATCGCGACCGCGGCGGTCGCGGTCGCGGCGGCCGTCGCCGGGTTCGGGGCGCTGTCGCGGTTCGACGGCTGGACGGCGGCGCTCGCGGGGCTGCTCGCGGTGGTGCTCGGCGGGCGCGCGAGGGTCTTCCCGCTCGTCGTGCAGAAGGCGGCGCTGCTGGGCGCGGCCGTCGCGATCACCGTGGGGCTGGCGGTGCGGCTGGCGGGGCACGCGAGCTGGGGCCCGCCCGCCGCGCTCGTGCTCCTGGCCGGGGTGCTGGCGGTGCCGGTGGCGGTGCTGGCGGCGGGGCAGCCGGAGCATGTGCGGGCGCGGCTGCGCCGGGCGGCGAACGTGGTGGAGGGGCTCGCCGTCGTGGCGATCGTCCCGGTGGCCATCGGTGTGTTCGGCACGTTCGAGCGCCTGCTCGGCACGTTCTGAGAGGGGCATCGTGGCCGATCCGCGTCCGGCGCGCGACGTGCACGGCGATCCGCTGCCGCGGCGGCTGGCGCGCGGCGCCGTCCGCCCGCTGCGGGCCGCCGACGACGTGCGGGCCCTCGCCGAGCACGGCGCGTGGCTGGCGCGGCCCGTCACGACGGGGCGCCGCATCGCGGTGACGGGGATCCGCGGCGGGTCGGGGAAGAGCACGGTCGCGGCGCTCGCCGCCACGGTCCTCGCCCGGCACCGCCGGGACCGCGTGCTGGCGCTGGACGCCGACCCGCAGTTCGGCTCGCTGCCGCTGCGGCTGGGTGTCCCGCCGGGCCCGTCGCCGGCCGGTCTCGCGCGGGTGTCGCCGGCCACCGCGTCGTTCGCGGAGGTCGAGCCGCGGCTCGCGCGGGCGGGGGAGGGGCTGTGGGCGCTGCCGG
>NZ_QHJN01000262.1:0-6774 GCF_003947565.1 Actinomadura sp. WAC 06369
CCCGCGCCCTGCCCCCCCGCCCCGGCCGCTCGCCGCCGCCCGCGCCGCCGGGGACCGGCGCGGCGCCTCGGCCCGCGCCGCCGCGGGCGGCGTGGGGGGGGGGGGGCGGCCGGGACGGGGCGGTGGTGCTCGGGCGCGCGGCGGTGGGGGAGCTGGCGCTGCTGTGGGCGGCGGCGTGCGTGGGGCTGTGGCGGCGGCGGGCGGCGTGGGTGCGGGTGGTCCGGGCCGGTGGGTGACGGCGGGTCCTGTGCGATGAACCCGGTCGTGCCAAAACGGGGACGGCGTCATAAGCTGACCCGCTGACGGCCAACACCGTCTTAACGGACAGGGGATCCGGTATGTCAGAAGCGACGATGCAGTGCCCGAAGTGCGCGACGCAGCTCGACACGCACGAACGCAACGGGGTCGTGATCGAGGAATGCCCGGGATGCCAGGGTGTTTTTCTCGACCGCGGCGAACTGGAGCAGTTGATCGACGCCGAGAGCCGTTACCTCGCGGAGTTGCCGGACGGGGAGAATCCGGACACGACGTACCAGGGGCGGCATCGCCGGGGGATCATGCAGCAGATCTTCTCGCGGTGATCGATGGGCCGGGCACAGTGGGTGATCGGGCGTTTCCGTTTGTCATCGCCGTGACAAACGGAGTGTCCGCCAATGTGCCCGGCGGCTAATATCGCCCGATGGCTACCATCGGGTAGCTTCACGGTCATTCGCCGGTAGCCGGACGCCCGCAGAGGCCGTCCGGGCCCACCCTTCGCGGGCGGCGCCCGTTTCGAGCGGCCCGCCCGGCCCGTCCCCCCGGGAGAACTTCCATGGCACTGGGCTCGCTGCTCCCCGAACTCCTGCCCGGCGGTGCCGGGCGCACCCCGCTGATCGAGCGGCTCGCGAGGTGGGCGAGAGAGAAGCCGGACGCCCCCGCCTTCACGTTCGTGGACTACTCGCTGGACCCGTCCGGCGTCCACATCACCTACGACTGGGCCGAGACGGACCGGCGGGCGCGCGCGCTGGCGGTGCGCCTGCGGCAGGCGGCGGAGCCGGGTGACCGGGCTGCGCTGCTGCTGCCGCAGACGCTCGAGTACATGATGGCGATGCTCGGCGCGCTGTACGCGCACGTTGTGGCGGTGCCGCTGTTCTCGCCGGACCTGCCGGGCCACGCGGACCGGCTGATCGGCGCGTACACCGACGCCGAGCCGACGGTGATCGTCACGTCGCGGAACGCGCTGCCGCACGTGGAGAAGTTCCTCGCGGACCACGACGTCCCGCAGCCGAAGGAGATCGTGTTCGCGGAGGAGGTCGACCCGGCGCTGGGCGAGGGCTGGACGGACGAGCCGTTCGGGTTCGACGACCTCGCGTACCTGCAGTACACGTCGGGTTCGACGCGGCGGCCCGCGGGCGTGGAGATCACGCACGGGAACGTGACGGCGAACGCGATCCAGCTCTGGTCGGGCTGGGCGCCGGAGAAGCCGGACCCGGAGCTGGTGAGCTGGCTGCCGCTGTTCCACGACATGGGGCTGATCGCGACGATGGCGCTGCCGCTGGTGCGGGGCGACCACGCGATCTACACCGATCCGGTGTCGTTCATCATGAACCCGCTGCGCTGGATGGAGCTGATCGCCGCGCGGCCCGGCAAGAACGTGTACACGGCGGGCCCGAACTTCGCGTACGAGTACGTGGCGACGTCCGCGACGCCGGAGAAGCTCGAGGGGCTGGACCTGTCGGGGCTGACGACGTGCCTGAACGGCGCGGAGCCGATCCGGACGTCGACGCTGTCGATGTTCGCGGAGGCGCTGGCGCCCGCGGGGCTGCGGCCGGGCGCGCAGGCGCCCGGGTACGGGCTGGCGGAGGCGACGGTGTTCGTGACGGCGGCGGCGGACGACGCGCCGCCGCAGACGATCGCCGTCGACCGGGAGGCGCTGACGGGCGGTGAGCTGCGGCTCGGCGACCCGGACTCGGACCGGACGAGCACGCTCGTGTCGTGCGGGCGGCCGTCGGGGCAGCTCGTCGCGATCGTCGACCCGGACGCGCGGCGGGAGCAGCCGGACGGGCGGGTCGGGGAGATCTGGGTGCACGGCCCGAACACCGCGCCGGGCTACTGGCGGAACTCCGAGCGCAGCCAGGACACGTTCGGCGGCGAGCTCGCGGAGCCGGGGGAGCTGCCGGCGGGGCCGTGGATGAAGACCGGCGACTACGGCGTGGTCCACGAGGGCGAGCTGTACGTGACGGGCCGCATCAAGGACCTGATCATCGTGGACGGCCGCAACCACTACCCGCAGGACATCGAGGTGACCGCGCAGGAGGCGCACCCGGCCGTCCGTCCGGACCACGTCGCGGCGTTCGCGCTGACGGGCGCGGACACCGAGCGGCTGGTGGTCGTCGCCGAGCGGAACCGGCGGGTGCCGCTGGGGCGGCTCGACCCGGAGGAGGTCGAGGCGGCGGTGCGCGCGGCGGTGAACGTCGAGCACGAGATGAGCGTGCACGACTTCGTGCTGATCGAGCCGGGCGGCGTGTCCCGGACGTCCAGCGGGAAGATCGCGCGCGCGGCGACCCGGCAGCGCTACCTTGACGGCGTGCTCCCGACGACGGCGGCGAAACTCGCGTCCCGGAAGTAACGGGTCACCTCGACACAAGGAGGACCATGCTCGCGGGGCTGGGGCGGCTCATCCACCGGCGGCGCTGGCTCAGCCTCGTCCTGATCGTGCTGCTCACCGCCGCCGCGGGCGCCTGGGGCATCGGCGTCCTCGGGAAGTTCAAGGAGGGCGGCTTCGAGGACCCGGACGCGTCCTCGACGCTCGTCGCGAGGCTCGGCGCGACGTACTTCGGCAGCACGAACCCCGACGTGATCGTCCTGTACTCCAGCGACACCATGACGGTGGACGACCCGGAGTACATGGCGAGCGTGCTGACGACGGTCGCGCGGCTGCCGAAGGCGCAGGTCAGCGAGCTGATCTCGTACTGGGCGCTGGACGGCGAGGCGGCCGAGTCGTTCGCGTCGCAGGACCGGCGCAAGACGTTCGTCGCGGTGAAGCTGGCGGGCGACACCGGCGCGGAGAAGCTGGAGAACTACGAGCTGATCAAGGACCGGCTGGCCGCGCCGGGCCTCGACTCGCGGCTCGGCGGCAGCGTGCCGCTGGGGCAGGAGTTCGGCTCGCAGGTCGTCGCGGACATCGTCCGCGCGGAGCTGATCACCGCCGGGCCGCTGATCGTCCTGCTGGTGATCCTGTTCGGCGCGATGGTCGCGGCGACGCTGCCGATCGGTGTCGCGGTGTTCTCGATGATCGGCGGCTTCGCGGTCCTGCACGCCGTGACGTACATGACGGACGTGACGTCGTTCGCGCTCGAGGTCGTCACGATGATGGGCGTCGGTCTCGGCATCGACTACTCGCTGTTCATCATCAGCCGGTTCCGTGAGGAACTCGAACGCGGGATGGCGGCGCAGGACATCCCGCCGGGCAAACCGTGGAAGCGGGTAAAGGGCCGGCGCGCGCGCAGGGCGGCCAAGAAGGAGTACAAGGGGACTCTGCGGCCGGTCCGGGAGGCGGCGCTGGCCACGACGATGGCCACGGCCGGACGAACGATCATGGTGTCGGGCGTGACGGTGTCGGCGGCGCTCGCCGGGCTGCTGCTGTTCCCGCAGATGTTCCTGCGGACGATCGGGCTCGCCGGCATCGCGACCGTCATGGTCGCCGTGTTCGGCGCGACGGTCCTGCTCCCGACGCTGCTGGCGCTGCTCGGCACGCGCGTCGAGGGCGGCCGGATGCCGTGGCGGCGCCCGTCCGCCAAGCGCGCGCGGCGCGACCCGGACAGCGGCTTCTGGTTCCGTCTCGGGCACAGCGTCATGAAGCACCCGCTGCCGTACTTCGCGGTGGTGCTCGCCATCCTGGCCGTGATGTTCCAGCCGTTCCTGAACGTCCAGTTCGGCAGCATCGACGCGCGCGTCCTGCCGCAGGAGAGCCCGACCCGCGCGGTCGTCGAGACGATCAAGGCGGAGTTCCCGAACGGGTCCGCCGAGCCGATCGACGTCGTCGTCTCCGGCGACCTCATCCCGCGCAACTGGTCGCCGGCCGAGGGCGACGTGATCCCGCCCTACCTGGACGACTTCCGCAAGGAGCTCGAGGAGCTGCGCGGCGTCGTGTCCGCCGAGTTCAGCGGGTACTCGGGCGAGTACGGGGGCGTGCGGATCTCCGTGACGCACCGGTACGAGCCGATGGACGAGCAGGCGCAGGAGCTGGTCCGGTTGATCCGCTCCATGCACCTCACCAAGGACGGCTACCCGATGCACATCGACGTCGGGGGCAGCACGGCCGCGCAGATGGACCTGATGGACAGCCTCATGGAGTCGCTGCCGAAGATGGCGCTCGCCGTCGGGCTGGCGACGTTCGTGCTGCTGTTCATGTTCTTCGGGTCGATCGTGCTGCCGCTGAAGGCGATCGTGATGAACGTCCTGTCGATCGGCGCGTCGTTCGGCGCGATCGTCTGGGGGTTCCAGTACGGGCACCTGGCGGGCCTGCTGGACTTCACGCCGACCGGCGGCGTCGAGGCCACCAGCATGATCCTCATCCTCGCGGTCGTGTTCGGCCTGTCGATGGACTACGAGGTCTTCCTGCTCAGCCGCATCCGCGAGGAGTGGGACCTCACCCACGACAACCGCACCGCCGTCGCGTCCGGCATGCAGCACACCGGCAGCATCATCACCAGCGCGGCGCTGCTGTTCCTGGTGGTCATCGGCGCGTTCGCGTTCGCCGGGATCACGGTCGTGAAGCTGATCGGCGTCGGCATGTTCGTCGCGGTCGTCGTGGACGCGCTGCTGGTGCGGTCGCTGCTCGTCCCGGCCACGATGCGGTTCATGGGGTCGGCGAACTGGTGGCTGCCGAAGCCGCTGCGGGGCCTGCACGCGAAGATGGACCTGCGGGAGAGCAGCGGCGGCCCGGCGGCCGCCGGGCCGGTCGGGGTGGCGCCGCCGCTGCCGAAGGAGCAGCCCGTCCCGTACACGCTGCACTGGACGAAGCCCGCCGCGCCGTCGAAGCGGTCGCGGAAGGCGGGCAAGTCCGGCCGCCCGAAGCCCCCGCCCGCGCCGGGCGTCCCGCCCGCGCCCGGGGCGGTGCCTCCGCCGGGCGCCGGGAACGGGCGCGCCGCCGGGAACGGTGCGGGCGGGCGGACGGACGGGCGGGGGGCGCCGTGGGCGCCGTGGGCGGACGGGCCGCCGCAGCCGCGGCGCCCGCGCCCGCCGCGCGAACGGCGCGAGATCGTCCGCTCGCCCGACGGCACCGGCTGGACCTGGAAGTAGCCGCCCGCGTCAGTTCAGGAGCGGCTCTAGGGCTTCGTGCGCGCGCGCGAGGCCGTCCTCGGCGCGGATGCGGCGGCCGGCGCGGTCGGCATGGTCGGCGATGTCCGGGTCCTCGACGGCGGCGCGGATCCGGGCGGCCAGCCGCGGGACGGTGAGGCCGCGGAACGGCAGCGGGGACGGCCCGGCGCCGAGCGCCGCGACCCGCTCGCCCCAGTACGGCTGGTCGCCGAAGAACGGGCAGACGACCGTGGGGGCGCCCGCGCGCAGCCCGGCGGCGGTCGTGCCGGCGCCGCCGTGGTGGACGACCGCGGCCGTGCGGGGGAACAGCCACGAGTGCGGGACGTCGCGGACGGCGAACACGCGGTCGTCCGAGGTGTCCGGGTCGCCCTGGACGATGCCGCGGACGCCCGCGAGGCGCAGCGCCGTCCGGACGATCCGGTCGGTCATCGCGGGGTCCTTCGGGACCATGCTGCCGAAGCCGACGTAGACGGGCGGGGGCCCGTCGTCGAGGAAGTCCGCGAGGTCCTTGGGGGGCGTCCAGGCGGGCTCGTCGAGGAACCAGTAGCCGGTCATGGCGAGGCTGTCCGGCCAGTCGCGGGGGCGGGGGACGACGGTGGGGCTGAAGCACGCGAGGGCCGGGCGGTCGTCGGCCGCGTTGCGCAGCGGCAGCGGGGGCAGCCCGAGGGACCGCTCCCGCCACGGGTTGATGAAGGGGCGCGACAGCAGCCAGGAGAGCTGGTCGACGGCGTGGTAGCTCGCCCGGTTGGCGTACGGGCCGAGCAGGCGCGCGCGCGGGACGAACGGGTGCGGGAACGCGCCGGTGGCGCGGCTCGGCTGGAAGTGGATCATCGCCCAGGGGATGCCGAGGTGCTCGCCGATGTGCCGGGGGAGCGCGCCGAGCGTCGGCCCGAGGACGAGGTCGGCGTCCTTGCGCGCGACGTCGAGGCACTCGGCGAGGAGCCGTTCGGCCATCGGCCCGAGGATCCGCCGGAAGCCGCCGAGGAACTTCACCGGGTTGCGGCCGCCCGCGAGCAGCTCCTGCCCGGCGTCCGACTCGAGGATCTCGGTGGGGTCGGCGGTCAGCGGCGCGAAGCCGAGCCCGGCGCGCTCGGCGAGCGGGGCGTAGCGGGCGCTCGCGATGAGGGTGACGCGGTGGCCGTGCGCGCGGAGGGCGCGGCCGAGGGCGGCGCAGGGCTGGACGTCCCCGCGCGAGCCCGCGCCGTAGATCACGATGCTGCTCACGTGCGGCTCCTCACCAGGCGTCGTCGCGGGGGCCGGGCGGCGGCGGGGCGGGCGGCCCGGCCGGCGGCTCCTCGTCGGGGGTGTACGGCCGGTACCAGCCCGCGGGCGGCGGCGGCGTGCGGCGGGCGCCCGCCGGGTCGTCGGGGCCGAGCGAGACGCCGTCCCGCACGGTGCCGGGCCGGTCGTACCAGACGTCGTCCGCCGGAACGGACGGCGCGGACGGCGCGGGTTCCGCGGGCGGGGCGGCGG
>NZ_QHJN01000028.1:0-64304 GCF_003947565.1 Actinomadura sp. WAC 06369
GCCTCGGCCGCGCCGTCGATCAGCTCGCCGCCGTCCGGTTCCGTCCTGCCCGGCGTGCCGGTGATCGGCGACGACGGCGGCGGGCCATGGTGCGGGGCGGGCTGCAGGGACCCGAGGGACGCTCCGTTGCCGTGCCCGTTCGACAGCGGGCTCGCCCCGGACGACGCGGACGCCCCCGACGACGCGGACCGCGCGGACGGCACGGGGGACGCCCCGGACGACACGGACGACGCGGCGGACGAGCCGATCGGCACGCCGGGCAGGACGGAACCGGACGGCGGCGAGCTGATCGACGGCGCGGCCGAGGCGCCGGACGTACCGCTGCCGGACGTACTCGCGCCGGACGACCCCCCACCGGACGAGTGCGCGCCGGACGAGTGCGCGGAATCCATGCCCGTCAGGAGGTTCACGTAGGGGCGCAGGTCGCCGGCGCCGATCTCGATGAGGTCGTCGCACTCCTGCCGCAGCACCCGCGAGATCGTCCAGTTGCCGTCGACGGCGACGTGCACGACGGTGACGCGGACGCCGAGGTCCTGCGCGTCGGCGACGACCTGGGCGAGGTCCTCGTCGCCGCTGACCAGGACGGCCTCGGCGAGGGCGGCGTTGCGGGCGAGGGTCATGAGGTCGCGGTGGATCTCGGTGTCGACGCCCTCGCGGCGGCCGGGGCGGATGCGGCCGAGCCGGAGTTTGAGGCCGGGCAGGTCGGCGAGCGCGTCGTGCTCGGGGGCGCGGCGGCCCTCGACGGTGGCCTCGTACCAGTAGCAGCGCAGCAGCGGCAGGCCGGTGCGCTCCCGTGAGAGGTTGTTCAGCAGTTGCAGGAGGCCGCTGAAGTCCCAGGCCACGGCGTCGCGATGGCGGGTGCCGTGCACCGCCATGGCACCGTCGCCCAGCAGGTAGCCGGCGTCTACGAACAGCGCGCAGCGATCCATGCGACACCGCCCTTCCTCTGGCACGGGAGCTCACGGGGTGCCCAGCCCGCGGTCAGGCCGGCGAGCGTGACCATCTTCGGCGCCTGCCCTTCCTGCTGTAGGGGACGTGGGCGGCGTAATGACCTAGGGCCTTCCATAGCGTAGTGAAGCCCGTCAGCCTCGTAGGCCAATACGGCGATTCGCCACTCTTTCACGGGGTCCGGCCGGTCCGCGACTCTCCGGTAACAACGAATTGGAGACTTCGGCGGACGCTACCAGCCGTTCCGGTCCGCCCCCCGGCTTCCGGCCGATCTTTACGGGAACGGGCAGGTGAACGGTTCGGGCGGGGCACTGCGCGACCTCGTCTTCACGCTCGCATGGCGACGGCGCCCTCACGCTCGCACGGCGGCCCCCGCGCACCCGGGGTCAGGCAGGTGTGGCCTACAGGTCAGTTTGGACGTCGATCTCCGCGCGGATCCGCGTCTCCTCGCCGACCCGGACGCCCACCCGGACGCCGCCCGCCGCGGCCGCGCGCACCGGGACGTCCACCTCGACCGCCGCGCCGACGTGCACCCGCGTCCGGACGACCGCGCCGCCCTCGACATCGACGTCGACATCGACGTCGACCTCGCCATCCACGTCGGCCTCGACGACCGGCGGCGCGGGCTCCGGCTCCGGCTCGGGCTCCGGCTCGGCGGGGGCAGGGGCCCCAGCCAGCCGAACAGCCAGCCGAACAGGCCGCCGCCCGCCGCCAGGTAGGCGGTCGCCGCCCCGCCCAGCACCAGCGGGCCGAGGACCTCGCGGAGCGCGCCGTTCAGCTCGGCGAGTTCGGCGTGGACGGCCGTGCAGCCGGCGCAGCCGTCGAGGTGGCCGCGGACGCGGCGGGTGTCGCGGCGGGCGAGGCCGTCCCGCACGTAGGCGCCGAGCTTGCCGACCGCCTCGCGGCAGGCGCCGCGCTCGGCGGGCAGCGCCGCCAGGTGCATCTGCAGGTACGCCTGCCGCAGCCCCTCGCGGGCCCGGTAGGCGAGCGCGGCGGCGCCGTTGGCGGTGAGGCCGAGCAGCGGGGCGACCTCGGCGGGCCGGGCGCCCTCGATCTCGGTGTGCCACAGGACGGTCTGCCAGCGCTCGGGCAGCGACTGGAACGCGCCGAGGACCATCGAGCGCTCCAGGTCGCGCAGCGCGGGGTCCTCGAAGGGGGTGCCGCGGTCGAGGTCGTCGATCCGGTCGGTGGGGTCGACCCGGCGGTCGGCGCGGTACCGGTCGTACACGGCGCGCCGCACGGCGGTGAGGAGGTAGGGGCGGAACCCGGAGTCGGGGCCGCCGCCGCGCCGCATCAGGTCGAGGATCCTGGCGAGCGCCTCCTGGACGGCGTCCTCGGCGGTGTCGCCGTCGGCGAGGTGCCGGGCCAGGCCGCGCGCGGCCGGGACGTGCCGTTCGCAGAGCGTGCCGTAGGCGTCGGTGTCGCCGGCGCGGACCCGGGAGATGAGCGCCGCGTCGCCGGCCTCGGGCTTCTCCTGGTGCACACCGGCCCCCTCGCGCCGTACGCCTCCCGCCGCGCCGCGGTGGCGCCAGCGCGCCCCACGTCGGCCTTGCTCGCTCATTGTGACGGCTTGGCGACCGTTTGTCGTTCGATTCGGGGAGACCGGATTTTTTCGCGGAGTCGCGTCATGGACGCGCCGCGATGCCGTTGGATGAGGCGCGGGCGATGTCGGAGGGGGCTTCGGCCGCTACCGGGGGGTGTGCTCGCTCCGGCGAGGGGGCGGAGCGAGCACACCGTTCCCGGTTCCGCCGGGTCAGCCGGTGATGTCGGCGCTGCCCAGTTCGACGAGCGCGCCCGAGGTGCGGGGCGACTCCCAGGTGACGTCGCAGTCGCGGCCCGCCAGCGTCACGGTCGCGATGGCGTTGTCGAACCAGGGCCCCTCGGTGACGCGCCACTTCATCGGCGGCGGGGGGACCTTCGCGAGCTTCCCGAGCCAGCGGAACGGCGTCGCGGTCTCCCACATGCAGGCGAGCCGCTGCGCGACGCGGATCTTGCCGTCCAGCGGGTTGCGGAACGGCGAGCAGACGATCTGCGCGATCTTCGTCTCGATGTCGGGCTCGTCGACCCGCGCCAGGTAGGAGAAGTGCACGTCGCCGGACAGGAACGTGATGCTCCCCGGGACGGATCCGCGCTCGCCCCGCCCGATCGCGAGGACGTGCGAGGCGACCTCGCGGAACGACCGGTCGAACGCCGCCCAGTGCTCCAGGTCGACGGCCTGCCGCATCTTCTCGCCGAGGGCCGCGCCGGGCCGCCCCCACGCCCCTTCGGAGATGGCCTCGTTCCAGTTCTCGGCGTCGTGGATGGCGCGGGGCAGCAGGAACGGCAGGGAGCTGGCGATGACGAGGTGCTCGACGTCGCCCTGGCACTGCTCGCCCAGCCACGCGAACTCGCGGTCGTCCAGCATGCCGCGCCGCTCGGGGGTGAGCAGGCGGGAGCAGCGGCTGTCGACGACGATGAAGCGGACGCCGCCGAAGTCGTGCGCGTAGCTCCACCGCATGCTCTCGGGCTCGCGGTCGGCGCGCTCGGTGAACGCGTCCAGGACGTCCGCGGCGTCGCCGGTCGCGTCGGACGCGGCCCGCACCTGCGCGAAGATCGGGTCGTCGGCGCGTTCCTCCGGCGACAGGTTGCCGAGGTGCTGGTACACCCAGTACGACCCGATGCCGCCGGTGATGCGCGCCCGCCACCAGGGCTGCGCCCACATCTCCTCGCGCCACGCGTAGGAGGTGTTCCAGTCGTCGCGGATGTCGTGGTCGTCGAAGACCGTGAAGGTGGGCACGGTCGACAGCAGCCACCGCACCTCCGCGTCGTCGCGCCAGGCCAGCTCGTAGAGCCGGACGTACTCCTCGTAGTCGGCGACCTCGCCGACCGGCGGTTCGTCGCCGCGCCGCTCCCGGATGTACTCGAGCATCTCCTCGCCCAGCTCGTCCGCGTACACCTGGTCGCCGACCATGAGCAGGACGTCCGGCCAGTCGACGCCGTCGCCGAACGCGCGCAGGCGGCGGGCGAACGCGGTGAGGGCGTCGTGCCCGAACTGCTCGACGGTGCCGGGGGAGCGGCGGCAGGAGCCGAACGCGATGCGCAGCGGGCCGACGTCCGGGAGCGTCCGGATGAGGCTCGGGGGGAACTCGGTGCCGAGCGGCCAGACGGTCTCGCCGTCCGCGACGACCTCGTAGGGGACGCGGGCGCCCGCGGGGAGGCCGGCGACGTCGACGACGGCGTAGTGGTGGCCGTGCACGGTGAACGTGCGCGCCGCCGCGTCCACCCCGTCGCCCACGACGCGGACCTCGCAGGGACGGTCGGTCTCCACGAAGATCGTCGCCGTGTGGGAGCTCACGTGCCGGAGGTGGGGGCCGAGTACCAAAGCGGTCATATGTGCTCTCTACCGGGCCGGGGGCCGCCGCGTCCACTGGAACGGCGGCCCCCGGTGCAAGATCACGGGAGGTCCGGGCCCCGGCGGCGCGGGCTCCGGGGGCCGCGGAGCGGTGCCGGGCGCGGGTCCTCAGCCGTCCAGGACCAGCGCCTCCTTCTCCCGCGGCAGCCCCGGGGACGGACGGTCGGGGCGCTGCGGCGCGCGTCCCCCGATCGTCCGCAGCCACGCCCAGGTGTCGGCGGCGGTGTCGTCCACGGGACGGCAGTGCAGCCCGGTGGACAGGGCGCGGTCGACGTTCGCGAGGTGCAGGGTCCGGTAGAGGTCGCCGCCGGGCGGCAGCCAGACGGGGAGTTCGTTCCACGGCTCGATGCCCGCCGCGAGGACGCGCTCCGGGTCCGTCCAGACGAGCCGCGCGTCGGAGCCCGTCGCGCGGACGCAGGCGTCGAGCAGCCCGCCCATCGTCGTGTGCCCGGGGGCGCTCACCACGTTGAACGGGCCGGACAGCCGCTTCTCGATCGCGTCGAGGGTCCAGGCGGCGAGGTCGCGGACGTCGATGTACTGCAGGGCGAGGTCGCGGGGGCCGGGCGCGAGGACGCGGCCGCCCTCGGCGATCCGGGTGAGCCACCACGGCAGCCGTCCGATGTTCTCGTACGGTCCAAGGATCAGGCCCGCGCGCACCAGGACGGTCCGGTCCGCGCCGAACGCGCCGAGCGCCGCGAGTTCCCCGCCGCGCTTCGCCCGCGCGTAGTCGTCGGACGCCTCGTCGTCCGGGGAGCCCTCCACGGCGGGCGCGTCCTCGCCGAGTTCCGGCGAGGTGGGGAACGGGTACACGGACCGGCTCGACACGTAGACGAACCGTCCGGCGCGTCCGGCGAGGAGGCGCGCGGCGTCGCGCACGGCGGACGGCGCCCACGACCAGGCGTCGACGACCGCGTCCCACTCGCCGCGGGCGGCGGCGAGCGCGGCGAGGCCGCCGGGCGCCGTCCGGTCGCCGCGCAGGACCGCCGCGCCCGGCGGCGGCGCGTTCCGGCCCCGGTTGAAGACGGTCACGTCCCAGCCGCGCGCGAGGGCGTCCTCGACGACGGCCCGGCCCACGAACTCGGTCCCTCCGAGCATCAGCAATCGCATGCGTCAACTGTACGCTCTGTACGTTCGGTACAGAACGCTCGCCCCCCGCTGAGCGGACGGACGGTCAGGAGGGTCCCGGTACCGGTAGGTTCGCGCCCGTGACCGGTTTCGACATCGTCCGCGACCTCCCCGCCGCCCTCCACGACCGGGAGGCCGCGTGGACGTACGTCCGGGGCTTCGCCGCGCACTGGGGCGTCCCGCTCGGCCCCGGCGACGGCACGTCCGCCACCGACCTGGACGCCGCCGAGACGGCCCTCGGCGTCACGCTCCCCACCGCGCTGCGGGAGGCGTACGCGCTCTTCGGCCGCCGCCCCGACCTGCACACCAACCTGCACGGCCTGCTGGCGCCCGAGGACTTCTACCTGCACGCGGGCGGCGTCGTGTTCCGCGAGGAGAACCAGGGCGTCGCGACCTGGGGCGTCCTCGTCACCGACATGGACGCCGCCGACCCGCCCGTCCGGATGAGCGTCGACGACGGCCCCTGGGAGCCCTGGTACGACACGTTCTCCGTCGCCTGCCTGGAGATCCTGCTGACGGAGTCCACGCAGGCCGAGGAGGTCTGCGACCACCGCGACCTCGACGACGGCGACGACGATCTCGGCCGGAGCTTCACCCGCGTGCCGCTGCCCGTCCCCGACGATGGAGTGTCCTTCTACGCGGGCCCCGGCGTGCTCCTGTGCGACGACGGCGCCATGCTCTCCGTCCGCGCCCGCGACCCCGAGGCCCTCGACCGCTTCCGCGACGCCCACCCGGGCGACTGGCTGAACGGCTGACCGGCCCGGCCCCCGATCGCCCGGCGGTCACACCGTCCAGACGCGGACCGGCGGGCCCGCGTCGACGTCGCGCCCGGCCGCCGCCAGCCGCGCGCTGTCCAGCCAGACCACCGCGGTCATCGCCTCCTGCGTCCCGCGCAGCCACCGCACGTGCCGGCCGGTGCCGGCGTCCCACACGTGGACGCCGCCGTCCTCGTGCGCCGTCGCCAGGACCGTTCCATCCGGCGAGAAGGCCAGGTCGGCGGGCTGCCCGGCGTGCGGCGCGAACGCGATGGCGCGGCCCGCGCCGAACGACCGCCCGTCCCGGTGCCACAGCCGCGCCGCCGCCGCGTCGGCGACCGCGAGCAGCCCGCCGTCCGGCGACCACGCCGCGCGGTGCCGCACCGGCGGCCCCGTCCGGACCAGCTCCCGCACCACCGCGCCGTCCGCCGCGTCCAGCACCGCGACGCCCCTCTCCGGGCCGTCGGCGACCACCGCCAGCAGCGCCCCGTCCGGGGAGAACCGCACCGCCGACGCCGGGCGCTCCGCCCGCCACAGCTCCCGCCCGCCCGCGAACGCCCGGACGGTCATGCCCGCGGCGGCCGCGACCGACCCGTCCGGCGACACCGCGACGTCCCACGCGTCGCCGAAGCCCGCCTCCCGGCGCTCCCCGCCCGGCAGCCCGGCCCGCACCGCCTCCTGCCCGTCCCGCAGCACCAGCACCCGGCCGTCCGCCGACACCGCGGCCCGCCAGTACGCCGCGCGGTGCCGCACCGCGAGGACCTCCCGGCCGCCGTCCGCCTCCCACGCGAACAGCTCGCCGCCCGACCCGCACGCCACGAGCAGCCGCGCCTCCGCCGCGAACGCGAGCGCCGTCACCTGGTACGTCCCCGGGGAGCCGAGCGCCGCGGACGCGCCCTCCGGCTCCGGAACGTCCAGGTCCGCCGCCAGCCGCGCCGCGGCCGCCGCCGGGTTCAGCCGCCGCACGCCCTCCAGCAGGCTCCGGTCGCTCTGGTCGCCTCGCAGCACCGCGACCACCACCCGGTCGCGCTCGTCCCCGCGCCCGAAGAACCCCTCGTCGTCCAGCCCGGCCAGCGCCCGGAAGCACGCCTCCCGGCGCAGCTCCGCTTCGGCGCCGTCGACCTCCCCGCCGGCGGCCCGGCCGTCCAGCCACTCCTGGACGGCGGCGAAATGGTGCTCGCCGAGCATGTGGTGCGGCGAATCGGCCGGGCTCCACCGCAGCTCCGCGGCGTGCTCCTCCGCCGTCCGCCCGAACTCGCCCGCGTACACGCGCGCCACCGCCCGCAGCCCCTCCTCCGAACCGCACGTCGGCAGGACGTACTCGCAGAGCGGGCCGGTGAAGAGCCCGAAGCAGTAGAACGCCTCCCCGGGATGCGCCTCCCGCGCCTGCGCGAACGCCGCACGCGCCGCGGCGGCCAGCCGTCCCGCCAGCTCCTCGACCGCCGCCCGGCGGGCCCGGTCCGCGCCCATCGGGACGCCCCCGAACCTCACCCCGCGTCCCGCGCCGGGCCGTGCACGTCCGTCCGCGTCCTCATCCGAACCCCCTCGCCGCCGCCCGCCGACATCTGACTTACCACCGTCCGCGGACGGTTCGGGAGCGCCCCGGCGCATCCGCCCGCCCTCCGTCCGCATCCGGCCGCGCCGGGCCGTCCGCGGACGCGGCGCGGCCCGCACGCGCGGGCGTGCGGGCCGGTGGAGAGGGTCGGGAGGCGGCGGCGCCGGAGTCAGTTGTGCGTGTGGGACGGGCGCTGCGGGCGCTCGACGAGCGGGGTGTCGACGAGGTGCTCGATCAGGAACCACGCCTGGAGCTCGTTCGGGCCGATCACCTCGGAGACGATCAGGTCGTTCGTCCCGTCGTCGCCCATCTCCTGGGTGCGGGCCGCCGCGTCGTGGCAGGCGACGAGGATCGTCTCGTGCGCCTCGATCAGGCGGGACAGCATCGCGGGGACCTCCTCGACGCCGTTCGGCGGCCGCGGGATCACGGTGATCTCCGCGACGTGCCGCGGGTCGCCGACCGCGACGCCGCCGAGGGTCTGGACGCGCTCCGCGATCGTGTCGATGATCTCGAGCTGCTCGCCGGCGTGCTTGTCCAGCAGCAGGTGCAGTTGGTAGAAGGTCGGGCCGCGCATCAGCCAGTGGTGCTTCTTGTAGAGGGCGTAGAGGATCTGGGAGTCCGCCAGGATCTGGTTGAGCCGCTGGCAGGAGTACTCCCGCGCGTCCCGGGAGAGGCCCAGCGGGAACATCCGCATGGTCCCGAACTCCTGGATCTCCGTCCCGTCCACGTGCAGCCACGGCTGGCTGGACCGGGTGGTGTTCGTCGAGCGATCGGCCGCCATGCACAACTCCTCGGTAAGTAGGCGTTCGAGTACAACCGCCCGTAACCTCCCCCGAGCCGCACCAAGAGCACCGCAGAGCGTTCAAAGTGGACACAAAGCCTCACGGCCCGCGCGTCAGCCGGTGCACGCTGCGCGTCAGCCGGCGAACGCTTCGCGTCAGCCGGTGAACGCTTCGACGAGCGTCCAGATCGCCAGGCCCGCCATGCACAGGGCGCCGACGCGCTGGACGGTCCGCAGCGGGACCCGCTTCGCGATGAACCGGCCCGCGAGCAGCGCCAGCGCCGACACCGACATCAGCGCCGCGGCCGACCCGACCGCCGTCGGCAGCCAGCCGTTCGTCGCGGCCAGGTTCGCGGTGGTGATCTGCGTCAGGTCGCCCCACTCGCTGACGAACACGGCCGTGAACGCGGTCGTGTAGACGGGCCAGAAGGACGTGACGGTCTTCCCGGCCGCGTCCTCCTCGTCCTCGTCGCCGCCGCCCCGCCACAGCATGACGGCGCCGAAGGCGAACAGCGCGGCCGACACCAGCTTCACGGCCGTCCCCGGCAGCAGGCTCAGCAGGCTTCCGGCGCCCACCGCCAGCGCCACGTGCACCGCGAACGCGGTCGACGTGCCGAACCAGACGTACAGGGGCCGCATCCGCGTGCCCATGGCCAGGGACGCGAACATCGTCTTGTCGGGAAGCTCGGCGAGGAAGATCAGACCGAAGGCGGTGAGGACCGCCAGCAGGTCGAAGTGCATTGCGGGCGCTTTCTGCTGGGGCCGGGCAGAGCGCTCCGCACCCCGGGAGGAGGACCACTCGGCCCGGCACGACGGAACGCCCCGCACGGTGCCGTGCGGGCCGCTTCATGCCAAGCCGAAGGTCTCGTCCGCCCGCGCCGCCGCGGGCCCGATGGCCGGGACGTCCGAAGACGTCCAGTATGTCGACCAGCGGTGTTGCAGGACTACTCCCCTTCGCTGCATCCCATTCATACCCGCTCGTCCCCCTCCGCTTCAAGGGCCGGGCGCCACGGGGCCCTGGCGCGGGCCCTGGCGCGGGCCCTGGCGCGGACGCGCGGGAGATCCGCGTCAGACGCGCTGCCCCGTCTCGTCCAGGTAGCGCAGGACGGCCGCGACCCGGCGGTCCGCGCGGTCGGTCGGCGCCAGGTCGAGCTTCGCGAAGATGTTGCGGATGTGCTTGTGCACGGCGCCCTCGGTGACGACCAGCCGCTCGGCGATCGCGGCGTTGCCGAGCCCCTCCGCCATCAGCGCGAGCACGTCCCGCTCCCGCGCCGTCAGCCGCTCCAGCCCGCTGCCCGGACGGCTCCGCCGGAGCAGCTGCGTGACGACGTCCGGGTCGATCGCCGTGCCGCCCCCGGCCACCCGGTACAGCGCGTCCAGGAACTGCTCGACCCGGCCCACCCGCTCCTTCAGCAGGTACCCGAGCCGTTCCGCGCCGCCCGCCAGCAGCTCGTTCGCGAACGACTGCTCGACGTACGCGGACAGCACCAGCACCGCCAGGCCCGGGTGCCGCCGCCGCGCCTCGACCGCGGCCTTGATGCCCTCGTCGGTGTGGGTCGGCGGCATCCGGACGTCGACGATCGCGACGTCCGGCTCGTGCTCGTCCACGGCCGCGAGGAACGCGTCGGCGTCCTCGGTGGTGGCGACCACGTCCAGGGACTCGGCGCGCAGCAGCAGGGCGACGCCCTCGCGCAGCAGGACGTCGTCCTCGGCGGTCACAATCCGCACGGCAGCTCCACTTCGATGATCGTCGGCCCGCCGGGCGGGCTGGTCACGGCGAGGCGTCCGTCGAGCGCCGCGACCCGGCTGCGGATCCCGGTCAGCCCGCTGCCGCCGCGGCCGTCCGCGCCGCCGACGCCGTCGTCCTCGATCCGCAGGGCCAGGACGTCCGCGTCGCGGCGCGCGGTCACGCTCGCGCGCCGCGCCCGGCTGTGCTTGGCGATGTTGGTGAGCGCCTCCGCCGTCACGAAGTACGCGGTGGCCTCGACGGACACGGGGCAGCGGCCCGGGACGTCGATGTCCGCGTCGCACGGGACGGCGCAGTCCGCGGCGAGCCCGGCCAGCGCGCCCGCGAGCCCCCGGCCCTCCAGCACCGGCGGCAGGATGCTGCGGACGACCGTGCGCAGTTCGCCGAGCGCCCGCTCGGCGGCGTCCTGCGCCTGGTCGAGCAGCTCCTCCGCCTTCGCCGGGTCGCGGGCCAGCGCCCGCCGGGTCGCGCCGAGCAGCACGGTCACGGCGACGAGCCGGTTCTGCGCGCCGTCGTGCAGGGAGCGCTCGATCCGCCGCAGCTCCGTCGCGTGCGCGTCCAGCGCCGCCGCGCGGGTCGACGACAGGTGCGCGATCCGCAGCGACAGGTCCATGTCGGCGGGCGGCGCCAGCAGCCGCCGCCCCGGCCGCGCCTGCAACCGCGCCAGCGCCGGGCCGACCGCCACGAACAGGACGGCGAGGCCGACGCCGAAGAACCCGACGCCGACGGCGTCCCCCTCGCTCTGCACCGTCCAGGGCACGAGCGTCGGCGTGGCGTCGTCCGCCGGCAGGATCCGCCACCACACCGGGTACGTGATGTCCTGCACGGCGTGCAGCGCGAACGTCAGCCCGAGGAGCCCGACGACCCAGCCGAACGTGGCGTGGACGGCGAGCCAGCGCAGCTCCCGCCGGACGACCGGGTCGGCGAGCGCGGCGCGCAGCCCGTCCGCCGGGCGGCCCGCGCCGAACAGCTCGTCCGGGCCCCACCGCGACAGCCGTCCGCGCTCGCGTTCCGCGACGATCCGGACGACCCGGGGGACGGTGCGCGTCAGCAGCAGGCCCGCGCCGACGAGGCACAGGAGCCCGACGAGGACCAGCCACGCCAGCGCGGCCAGCGCCAGCACCGCCGTGCCGACCCCGCCGGCGAGGTGCTCGACCGCGTCGAACACCGCGCGGGCACGCCGGACCAGCGGTCCGCGCCGCCCGCGGCCGGACACGGCCGCGCCGCGCTCGCTCACCGTCATCGATACCTCACGGTATGAAGATCGTAGGGTGCGAGCGGAGAGTTGTCAGATGTTTCGGAGTACAGCCTGCTGTACCCGAATGCGACGCGATGGCTGGATCGTCCCCGGGCGGCGGCGTCCCTAGCGTGGCAAGCACCGCGAACGACGACCTTCCGAGGAGCCCGCGATGACGAATTCCGGCGACGCCCGCGACGGATACCTGCGCCCGGCACTGTGGATGGCGCTCGCCATCGGCCTGGTCGGCAACGTCCTGTTCTCGACCACCGGCATGTCCCTCATCGGCAACGCCGTGTTCAGCCTGATCAGCTTCGCCGCCGTCGTCGGGCTGATCGTCCACCACTACCGGAACCGCCGCCCCGCCCGCCCCTGACCGCCGCACGGCCGGCCGCGCCGATCGGGCCCGCCGATCGGGCCCGCCGATCGGGCCCGCCGATCGGGCCCGCCGGTCAGGCCGCCGGGGACGGCTCCTCGCCGGCGGGCGGCAGCAGCCGCGGCGCCGCGGCGGCGCCCAGGGTCGCGCCCGCCGCCGCCAGCAGGACGACCGTCCACGCCCCGGCGCCCAGCGGGGTGCAGCCGAAGAACCCGCTGATCCCGGGCGTCTCGACGATCGCGAACAGCGCGGCGGCCGACGCCGCGCAGGTCGCGAGGACGAGCGGGCTGTGCCAGCGCGCGATGAGCGTCTGGCCGAGCTGCGCGCCGACGAGCGCGGCCAGCCCCATCGTGGACGCGCGCCGCGCCCCGCGCGGCAGGAACCCGGCGAGCCGTCCGGCCTGCCAGGACACCAGGGCGGCCGCGGCGGTCGCGGTGCCGCGCACGGCGAGCACCTGCCGCATCTCCCGGCCGGTGAACCCGCGCACGGGCCCGCCGAGCGGCTCCGCCGGGTCGGCGCCGGGCCCGGCGGGGGTGAGGGCGACGGCGAGCGACGGCAGCATGTCGGTGAGCATGTTGACGACGAGCACCTGCCGGGGGCTCAGCGGGGCGTTCCCCTGGAGGGCCGTCCCGAGGACGGTGAACGCCACCTCGCCCGCGTTGCCGCCGACGAGGATCGCCGCGGCGTCGCGGACGCTGCGCCACAGCGCGCGCCCCTCCCGCAGGGCGTCCAGGATCAGCGCGGTGTCGGGCGCGGTGAGCACCAGGTCCGCCGCGCTGCGCGCCGCGCCGGACCCGCGGCCCGCGACGGCGATGCCGACGTCCGCGCGGTGGATGGCGGCGGCGTCGTTCGCGCCGTCGCCGGTCATCGCCACCACCCGCCCGGCCCGGTGCAGGTCCTTGACGATGCGGACCTTCTGCGCGGGCGAAACGCGCGCGAAGACCGACGCGGCCTCGACCGCCTTCACCCGCGCACCGACCGGCATGGCGTCCATCTCGGCGCCGGTGAGGACGCGGTCGGCGCCGGGGATGCCGAGTTCGGCAGCGACGGCCGCGGCGGTGTCCGGATGGTCCCCGGTGATCATGGTGACCCGGACGCCGGCGTCGCGGAGCCGCTGCACGGCCTCCTCGGCGGTCGGCCGCGGGGTGTCGGCGATGCCGATGAAGCCGAGCAGGGTGAGGTCCTCGACGTGCTCGGCGATCTCCCCGCGCACCCGGTCGGCGTCCGGGACGGTCCGCTCCGCGATGGCGAGCACCCGCAGGCCCTGCCCGGCCAGCCGGTGCACGGTCGCGGCGGCCGCCCGGCGGCGCGCGGCGGTGAGCGGCGCGTCCTCCTCCGCGCCGTCCGCGGCCCCGCGGCCGGCGCCCTTGCGCGCGGCGCTCTTCAGGTCGGGGCGCCGCCGGCCGCCGTGCACGCGGCCGCACTTCGCCAGCAGCATCTCCGGGGCGCCCTTCACCGCGACGACCGCCCGGTCGCCGTCGTGCCCGAGGGACGCCGAGAAGCCCCGGGTCGTCTCGAACGGCAGCTCCTCCGCCAGCCGCCACCCGGTGTCGGGCGGCAGGCTCTCCGCCCGCTCCAGCACGGCCCGGTCGGTGGCGTGCGGCGCCCGCTCGCCGCCCGGCGGCGGGCACGCGCGCGCCGCGACCCGCAGGATCCGCCGCCCGTCGTCCCCGGTCAGCGGCAGCGGACGGCCGGGGCCCGACGCCCGGACGACGTGCAGCCGCCCCTCGGTGAGCGTCCCCGTCTTGTCGAAGCACACCGTGTCGACCCGGCCGAGCGCCTCCAGCGCCCGCGTGGAGCGGACCAGCACGCCGAGCCGCGACAGCCGCCGCGCCGCCGCGAGCTGCGACACCGTCGCGACCAGCGGCAGCCCCTCCGGGACGGCCGCGACCGCGATCGCGACGCCCGACCCGAGCGCGCGCCGCAGGTCCAGGCCGTGCAGCAGGCCGAGCGCGGTGACGGCCGCGCCGCCGAGCGCCGTCGCGGGCAGCGCGCGGTGCGTCAGCTCCGCCAGCCGCGCCTGCATGCTGGACGACGGGTCCGCGCCGCCCGCCAGCGCGGCGGCCCGGCCCGCCTCCGTCGCCTCGGCGGTCGCGACGACCGCGGCGACCGCCGTGCCCGCGCTGACCGTCGTCCCCTCGTAGACCATGCAGTGCCGGTCGGCCGGGTCGTCGCCCGGCGACGGCTCGACGCTCTTGCCGACCGGGACCGACTCGCCGGTCAGCGCCGCCTCGTCCACCTCGAACGACTCCGCCCACAGCAGCCGGGCGTCCGCGGGCACGACGTCCTCCGCGTTCAGCAGGATCGCGTCCCCGGCGCGCAGCCGGTCGGCCGTGACCCGGTCGCCGCGGGCGCCGCGCAGCGCCTCGAACCCGCCGGGCGCGCCGGGGGCGACGCGCAGCCGGCGGGCGTGGATCCGCTGCCCCAGCATCAGGTCCTCCAGGGCGCGCTCCGCCCGCGTCCGCTGCGCCGCGCCGATCAGGGCGTTGCCGGTCATCACCCCGGCGACCAGCAGCGCGTCCACGCTGGAGCCCACCACCGCCGACGCCGCCGCGCCGAGCGCGAGGACCGGCGTCAGCGGGTCGTCGAGCTCCTGCCGGACGGCGGCGGCGAACCGCAGCCCCGCCCCGACGGGCCGCGCGACCGCGCGCCGCTCCCCGCGCTCGCGCCGGTGCCCGCGCTCGGGCCCGGGCCCGTGCTCGGGCCCGGCCGCGGGCTCGTCCGTCCGGCCGGACGCGGTGCGCGCCAGGCGGCGCCACGCCTCCTCGGCGGTCAGCGCGTGCCACGCGTCCCGGACGACCGGGGGCGGCAGCTCGCGGTGGTTCAGCCGCCGCGCGGCCACCGCGTTCGCGAGCATCGCCGACAGCGACGCCACGTAGATCGGCGGGACGTCCCGCCACGACCCGGCCGCGCGGCGCAGCGGGCCCGCCGCGGCGCGGCTCCGCGGCCGCCGCCCCACCAGCAGCAGCGCGCCCAGCGCCGACGCGCTCAGCGAGAGCTGCGCGGCCCGCTCGCTGGCCCGCCGCGCGGGCCGCACCGCCGCCAGCAGCCGCCACGCCTCCGCGAGCCCCGGCCCGCACACCAGGTCCGCGCGCCAGTCGGCGGGCGCGTCCCCGCGCAGCACGCCGACACCGACGTCGGCCGCGTCCAGCGCCGCGCCGTCCCCGGCCGCGACGACCAGCACGCAGCGCCCGTCGCGCTGCAGGTCGCGGACGCACCCGGCCGCCTCGCCCGCCGCCACCGGGGAGTCGTCCCCCCAGGCCAGTAGCTCCCGGGTGCTGGCGTGCTCGGTCAGGACGACGACGTCCGCGGCCTCGTGCGCGGCGGCGAGCAGGCCCTCGGCGAGCGGGTCGAGCGTCGACCCGACCCGCACCCGGCCGCGCGCGCGTCCGGCGCCGTCGAGGAGGTCGAGGGCGACGCCGTCCGGGTCGGCGGGGCCGCCCGGCGGCGCGTCCGCCGCGCGCGCCAGCCGCCACCCGTCCGCGCCGTCCGCGGCGGGCCACGGCCCCGGTCCGCGCAGGTCGTCGTGGCCGTGCCCGGCGAGGAGCGCGTCGGCCGTCCGCCACACGCCCGCGTCGTCGAGCGCCCCGTCCGCGGGGCCGGTCGCGACCGCCGACAGCAGCCGCAGCTCCCCGTCGCACAGCACCCCCGAGTCGATCACCACCGCGCCGACCCGGTCCAGCCGCCGCAGCGCCCCCGGGTCGAGCTGCACCACGCCGCGCCGCGCGAGGTCGTGCGCCAGCACCGCCGCGAACGCCTCCCGGCCGTGCCGCGCCGCCTTCGGGACGGTCGCCATCAGCAGCTCGGCGGCGGCCGACGCGTCGCGCGTCCCGGCCAGCACCCCGGCGCCGCCGAGCAGGCTCCCGAGCGCCGTCCGGTCCGCGGCCCGCTCCACCGGCCCGTCCGGCAGCGGGCACGGCCGGGCGGCGCGGGCGCCGCAGTCGCCCGGCTGCCCCGGCGCGCCCAGCCGCGGCTCCCGGGCCCGCCACGCCTCCCGGCGCGCCGCGATCTCGTACAGCTGGAACACCCGGTGGGCGGCGTCGACCGCGACCGGCGCGAGCCCCTGCCCGGCGCCCTGCGCGACGGCGTTCGCCACCCCGAGCAGCGCGTCCGCGCGGAGCACGCCCAGCCGCCGCTCCACCAGCCGCCGCACCTGCGGGACCGCGTCCGCCGCCGACACCGCGGCCCGCACCGGGCTCGGCACCGGCGGCAGCAGCAGCAGCCGCCCGGCGACCGCGCCCGCGAACCCCGCGCAGTCCGCCGCCAGCGCGGACACCGCCGCCGCCCACGCCGTCCCGTCGTCCGGCGGCACGCTGTGCGCGGACGCGCCGGCGGCCTCCCGCGGCGGGGCGTGCGCGGCCTCGGCGTCCTCGACCGCCGCCACGAGGTCCGGCACGTCCACCGCGCCCTCCGCGTACGCCACCAGGACGTGCCCGGTGACCGCGTTGACCTCCGCCCAGTCGACGCCCTCCAGCCGCCGCAGCGCCCCGGTCAGCGCCGCCACGTACCGGCGGTGCTCCTCCCCGGCGCCCGACAGGCCCCGCGCCTGGATGTGCGCGCGTCCGTCCGCCGCCCACACCCGGCGGCGCGGGCCCCCGGCGGCGAGCTCCGCCGCCCGCCGCGCCCCCGTGCCCGCCGCGGCGAGGACCGTCCCGACGACGGACGCTCCCGGGATCCGCACGCCCGCCCCCTCCCATCGATGATCCGCGAACGACTACCCCGCGTGACGGAACACAAACAGGCCGTCCGGTCGCTTACCGGTCCGGCGGAGAACTGTGGCGTCCGGGACGGGGACGATCCCCCTCCTCCCGGCGCGGACCCGGCACGAAGGTGGATCCGGTCCCCCCGAGTGCTGGAGGTCGCCCATGCGCATCCGACCGTCCCGGCGGCGGCGCCGCACCGCGCCGCCGCCGCCCGCCGGACCGGAACTCGCCGAGCACGCCTGGTACGTGAAGGGCGCCGAGCTGTCCCGGACCGGGACGCTCACCATGGCCCGGCGGCTCCCGGTGCTCATCGGCCAGGTCATGCGGCTCGCGTGGGGAGCCGCGCGCCGCGACCTGGTCGCCACGGTCGCCCTCAACGTCGTCGCCGGGATCTTCACCGCGTTCGGGCTGCTCGCCACCACGGGCGTCCTCACCGCGCTGCTGTCGGCCGGCCCCACCCCCGACCGGGTCCGCGCCGCCGCCCCGCAGCTCCTGCTGGTCGGCGCGGCCGTCACCGCGCGGGCCGCGTGCGCGGCGGCCGCGCAGTGGGCGCAGTCCCGGCTGCGGCCCCAGGTCCTGCGGCTCGTCGAAGAGCGCCTGTACACGCTGACCACCGCGATCGACCTCACCGCGTTCGACGACGCCGCGTTCCAGGACGACCTGCACCGCGCCAAGCTGCGCGGCGTCGACTCGGCCCCCTCCATGGTCGACAACGCCGTCGACCTGCTCACCGCCGCGGTCGGCGTCGCCGCCGCCGCCGGCGCCCTCGGCGTCCTGCACCCGCTGCTGCTGCCGCTGCTCCTGCTCACCGCGCTCCCCGAAGGGTGGGCCGCGGTCCGCGCCGCCCGGCTCGGCTACCTCACCCAGCTCAGCCTCGTGGAGACCCGGCGGCGCGGCTGGATCCTCACCGACCTGATGACCGGCCGCGAGCACGCCGCCGAGGTCCGCTCCTTCACCGTCCGCGACTTCCTGCTGCGCCGCCACGCCGTCGTCGCCGCCCACATCCGCGACGTCCTCCTCGGCCTGGCCCGCAGCCAGACCGTCGCGCAGGTCCACGGCGACGTCCTCAAGGGCGTCGCGACCGCCTTCATGTACGGCGCGCTCGGCGCCCTGCTGTGGCGGGGCGTCATGCCGCTCGCCGTCGCCGGGACGGCCGTCCTCGCGATCCGCGCCGGCCAGACGTCCCTCATCCGGCTCGTCTACTCGCTGAACCGCTGCTACGAGGACGGCCTGTACTTCGGCGACTACACCGCCTTCTGCGAGAACGCCGAACGGCACCTGCACGCCCGCGCCGCCGCCCCGCCCCCGGAGGGGGACGGCGGCCTCCGCGGCTTCCGGGAGATCACCGCCGACGACGTCACCTTCACCTACCCCGACGGCGACGCGCCCGCGCTCCACAAGGTCTCCGTCCGGCTCCGCCGCGGCGAGATCGTCGCGCTCGTCGGGGAGAACGGCTCCGGCAAGACGACGCTCGCGAAGATCCTCGCGGGCCTGTACACCCCGCAGGAAGGGGCCGTCCACTGGGACGACGTCCGCGCCGCCGACCTGCACCCCGAGGTCCTGCGCCGCGCCATCGCCGTCGTCGCCCAGGACCACACGCACTGGCCGATGACCGCCGCCGAGAACGTCACCATGGGCGACGACCTCGCCGCCCCGGGCGTCCGCGAGGCCGTCGGCCGCGCCACCGCCGCGTCCGGCGCCGCCGACGTCGTCGCCGCGCTCCCGCACGGGCTCGACACCCTCCTCGACAAGCGGTTCGCGGACGGCCACGAGCTGTCCGGCGGGCAGTGGCAGCGGCTCGCGGCCGCCCGCGGCTTCTACCGCGACGCCCCCCTGCTGATCTGCGACGAGCCGACCGCCGCGCTCGACGCCCGCGCCGAGCACCACCTCTTCGAGCAGATGCGCGAGCACGCCGTCCGGCACGACCGCACCGTCCTGCTGATCACGCACCGGCTCGCGAGCGTCCGGCACGCCGACCGCATCTACGTCCTCACCGGCGGCCGCGTCACCGAGCAGGGCACCCACCGCGAACTCATGGCCGAAGGCGGGCTCTACGCCGAGCTGTACGGGCTCCAGGCGTCCGCCTACCGGCTCGACCCCGCCCACGACGACGCCGCGCGCCCCACCTGACGGCCCGGGGTACAGCGCCGCCCCACCGGGTAGGGCGACCTGCGGAATGAACACGCACCCGCGCCCGCGCATCGCGGTCTCCAGCTGCCTCCTCGGCGCGCCCGTCCGCTACAACGGCGCCCACAGCCGCGACCGGTTCCTCACCGGCGCCCTGTCCCCCTATGTCGACTGGGTGCCGGTCTGCCCCGAGATGGAGATCGGCCTCGGCGCGCCCCGCCCCACCCTGCGCCTGCACACCGACGGCCGCATCCGCACCAAGGACGGCGCCGACCCCACCGCCGACATGACCGCGCTCGCCGACCGCCGCGTCCCCGACCTCGACGACCTCGACGGCTACGTGTTCAAGGCCCGGTCGCCCAGCTGCGGCCTGCGGAACCTCCCCCGCTACGCGTCCGGCCTCCCCGGCGAGCGCACCGACGGCCAGCCCGTCGACCGCGGCGGCACCGGCGTGTTCGCCGCCCGCGTCCGCGCCGCCCTCCCCGACCTCCCCGCCGAAGAGGACGGACGCCTCAACGACCCCGTCCTCCGCGAGCACTTCGTCGAACGCGTCTTCGCCCACGCGCGCCTCCGCGAGTTCTTCGCCGCCGACTGGCGCCCCCGCGACCTCGTCGCCTTCCACGCCCGCCACAAGATGCAGCTCCTCGCGCACGACCCCGAGGGCTACCGCGCGACCGGCCGCGTCGTCGCCCGCGCCGGCTCCCGCGACCCCGCCGACGTCGAGGCCGACTACCGCCGCGCCTTCACCGCCGCCCTCGCCGTCCGCGCGAGCCGCGGCCGCCACACCAACGCGCTCCAGCACGTCCTCGGCTTCCTCGGCGACCGCCTCGACACCACCCGCCGCGACGACGTCCGCACCGCCATCGAGTCCTACCGCAACGGCACCGCCCCGCTCAGCGTCCCCATCGCCCTCCTCCGCCACCACGCCGAAGGCCAGCGGTACCGCTACATGGCCGACCAGACCTACCTCGACCCGTTCCCCGAAGCCCTCGTGCTCCGCCACCACCTGTGACCGTAGGCTCCCGGCCATGCACCGCACGCTGACGGACCACGCCCGATGCCTCTACGGCGACGAGTACCGGCCCGCGCCCCCGTGCGACCGCGAGCACCGGGAGCACTACTTCATCGAGGAACTGACGTTCGCCGACGCCGACGCCATCGTCGCGATGCTCGACGAGCTCTCCCCCCACATCGCCGACGGCCGCCTCCCCGTCTGGGTGCGCAACCTCGCCTACCGCCTCGCCGTCCTGCAGCGCCCCGACGACCCCGTGCTGCTGCGCCGCGCCGCCGACAACCTGTGGCTGCACGGCCCCGACTGGGACCACATCGCCGCCGACCTCGCCCGCCGCGCCGGACGTCCCGGCTGACGCCGCCTCAGGCGTCCAGCCCCGTCAGCAGCCGCGCGACGTCCAGCCCGGTGCCCAGGTAGTCGACGAACAGCGGATTGTTCAGCGCCCACCTCGACCGCCGGTACCGCACCAGGAAGATCGCGTCATCGACGCCGTACCCCAGCCCGACGAGCGCCTGCACGACGACCAGACCGGACCGGTTGTACCCCGAATGGCAGCGGACCAGCACGCGGCGACCGTCCCGCACCGCCTCCGCGACGCCCTCCGCCGCCCGGCACACCGCCTCGAGCTGCGCCGCGGTCAACGGCCCGTCCGGGATCGCCACGCGCCGGTGCTCGACCCCGGCGCCCGGGCCGTGCCCGTCCCGCACGTAGAGGCTGACCACCAGGTCGAACTCGCCGCGCACCACGGCCGGCACCCGCGCGCCCCCGGCCTCCCGGTAGTGGTGCCCGCCCATCCACAGCAGGGGGACGATCTCGTTCCACGGCGACCCGGCATCGGGTGCCGGACGGCCTTTGGTCCGCATGCGCGCTCCCCGGCGACGCACCCGGCCGCGGGCCGGGCGGAGATCATTCGGTCACGCGCCCACCGTACCGACCCGACCGCCCCGCCCCCGCCCGTCCGTCCGGAACCGGCCGTCAGAAGCGGCCCCCCTCACGGTCGGGGAGCCCGATCGTGAGCAGCCAGATGTCCGGGGAGATCACCTGGTGCCAGAGGTCCTCGAAGTCCCCGCCGTAGGACCGCAGCGCCCCGACCAGCATGCGCGCCGCGGTCTTGGCCTCCTGCCACCCGACCGTCGGGAACTCGCGGACCAGCAGCAACGAGAGGTCCTCCTCCCACGGCCGCCAACCCAGTTCGGCCATCTCCTCCGCCCAGCCGGGGCGGGGCGATGGACGAGGGACGGACGCCTCAATCCTCAGCGTCCAGTCGTCGTAGGTGGTCCACTGCACGAACCCGACTTCGTTCGGGAGGTGCACGACCACGGTGAAGTGTTGGGACACGCCCAGGAGGGGGAGTTCCTCGACGACCGACTGCAGGATCACCGCCAGCCGGTTTTCGAACTGGCCCCAGTCGTCCTCCTCCGACCAGAAGCCGCCCGGAAACCACTCAGCGCCCGGCCCGACCATCTGCCACGAGCCCAGCAGCTCGAGGCCGGTATCCTCATCGGCCCACTTCGATGTGCGCCACTCCTCCAGGTCGACGGCCTCGGTCGGGACCACCCTCAACGTCGAGTGCTCGCCGCAGCGATCGACCTCCAGCATCCGCAGCGGATCGCGCCAGCGCAGCAGCGGACCGGGCCCCCGGGTGATCGACGGCGGCCCGAGAAAGTCCACGAGAGCCTCCCGCACCAGGCCGAAGACGTCGTCGCCCTTCCCCACCCCGACGGAGATCTCGGAGCCGTACTCGCCCCCGTGCCGGGCCACCTCCCCGGGCCCGAGGCCGGTGTCGTACATCTCGTGGGTCTCCCCGTGGCACCCCGCCGCGTAGTCCTCGTAGCAGTACGACACGGGGTACCCGCGGACTTTGCCCTGCGCTCGCCGCCAGCCGAGGAAGGCGAGCGCCTGGTCGATCTCGGCGTCGTCCCACTTCCTCAAATCGAGCGCGACGAACTTCTTAACGAGCCCTTGGATCTGCTCATCGGTAGGTGGCATAGACGGACCCTAGGGCCCACCCCCGTCAATCCGCCGACGATCTCTCACGTCGCCTCAAAGCCCCGGCGCCACTCCAAGCACTGCTCCGCATAAACGGCCAGCTCATGAGCCTCGAACTCCTCCGCGGACCAGTCGCCGTCCCCGACTTCGGAGGGCCACACGTACGCCCAGCCGCAACGGCCGTCCGTCAACTCGATCCGGACGAGTTCGTAGCCGGGCCCCTCGAAGGCGTCCAGCAGGCGCCATTCCTCCGCATCGAGCCCGGTGATCAGGTAGCCGCGCACAATCGTGTCACCTGGGACGATGCCCGGGTACGGCCGTCCGGGCAAAGCAGCGACCCGCCACCCCTCCGCCCCCACCGCCTCACGCTCGGGAACCCGCCCGATCAGCGCGGTCAGAACCTCAGGAAACTGGAGAGTACCGTAGACGAACAGAGCATCCGCCCCCACACGGACCACCCGAGACAAGCGCCCCACAAAGCACCTCCACCGAACACAACTCGGCTTCGAGATCAATGGCAATCATATTCGAACTAGTAATCAACTACGGCCTCAACAAACGAGCGGCAAACGAAGCCGCCGACCTGGTCGAGGCCCACCCCGCACTACCAGTCGGCCCGCACCTGATCCCGCTCCACAAACCCCTGCTCGACACGGTGAGCGACACCGCCGGTCACCCCTACCTGGCGATGTCCGTCATCCCCGCCCGCGTGGGCTGGGGCGTACCCCTGGACAGAGGCAGCCCCCACCTCCCGCTGACCGCCACAGAACTAACCGAACTAGCAACAAACCTGTACGAACTTCTAACAACACTCACCGACTACCAGGCCGCCATAGTCGGCTGGGACCCAGAGTCACTAGTAGACCCACTCGAACTACGCCAACACTGGTCCGAAGAACTCGCAACCGGTGAACTGCCCGGCCTAGTAGTCGCCAACCACATCCACCTGCCCCCAACAACCACCTTCGAACGATTCACCGACACCCACAAATGGATACCCTACAAAGGCAGCACCCCGTAGCAAATCCGTCCTCAAACTCGCGAGCCACCAACCCCGGCCGCCGAGACAATCCCGACACCACAGGAACCGCCTCTCGCCCACAGACCATGTAGAGCACATCGATCCGAATTTATCCCGGCGGCGCCGCACGACCTGCCCCACAAGCTCATGCTACCTGCTCACTAAACGCTCCTGGCCTCGAACCGTTCGACCAAGCGGGTGCAGTCGTACTCCGGAAAGAGCCGAGGAAAGTGCAGCGCCGCACCCCCTCGACCGTGCGACAAAAATCCACACCACCGAGTTTCACATCGGCATATAGGTACTGCCAGCCGTGAACTCCCTTGGCCAGAGACAGCGCCTCGAGATAACCGAGATAGTCCAACTCCAGCGGACCTATACGCGGGTCGTATACCCAAAGCCTTGGTGAGCTCACATCTGGACTGAGTCGAATAGCAACGAACGTGCCGGTGCCGGAACGCGGAGCGCCATCGATGATCCGGAAATCCTCGAACAGGCGCACCTCTTCCTCCGGAGCACCGTCCCAGACACGGGGCGCCTCATTGGAAACAGCACGATAGAAGTAAGGCAACTTGAACTCACCGTCCAGCCCCTTGACTTCGCCCGTCCCACGCCAGTGACTCGCCAACCTGCGATAACGCGGGACGTTCTCCGCGATACCGCTGTCAATCGTGATGCCGTCCGGAAGAACCTCGTACTCTGAATCTTTAATCACGTCTCGAACCCTAGTGGACGACAAGCCCATAAAGCAGCACAGAGTACACGAAAGCGTCACTTAATCTCGAGTTAGCTAGAAGTTCTAGCGTGGAGGTCATTAGCTCTCAATGAGAAACGCCAATGATTTCCACCGACGCCGAACTCGCAGCCCAGCCTGTCGGCTACTGGACAGGAATCACCTCGCATAAGATCGTCGGCTATCTACGTGCGGAACTGGACAGGCTCGGGATCACCCAGCCCGAATGACCGCATCCACGAGGGTGTCGACGACGCCGAGTACGTGCGCATGCTCCGGATACTGCAGGCGCATAATCAACAACGTGGAACCGGTCGGCCGCGCCCACCATCCACGAACGGGGTCGTCCGTTCCAAGACGGGCCTTGACCGGCTGACGACCTCGCTACCAGCGTTCACATCGTGATCCTGCCGAGGGGCGGCTACTCACGGCTTCTGGCGCTGCTGGGCCCACCTCCCTACGCTGGTGCAATGGAGCGCAATGGCATTGCCTGGGTATTGATCGCCAGCTACCCCAACACCGCAGGTCGCCCGCGAGCTACTGAGGTTGTACGGCATTGACTGCGTGAGCGTGGTGTCGACTACCCGTATGCGGTGCGCGACGAGGAAGTACGGATCGACCTCGCTCGCGTGAGCCGACCGGACGGCACGATCGGGTGCAACGCCAGTATCTACGTCCATCCGGAACCACTCCGAAGGCTCGGGCTGCATCCGGAGCAACCCTCGTCTTGGCTGATCAAGCCGTACCTGTCCCCGAAGGAAGCACGCCGCAGGGTCCCCCCGGCCTGATCTTGCCGGCTCCGCCAACGACTTCCGGACGCATGCTCTTCCCGGAGTCCCCCGCCGGAGGCTTGTTGGCCGAAGTGTCGCCTGGATGATCGAGCGGCAGCGCGCACCCGCGCCTGAGACCTGGGGGACATCCGTGCGCTGCGCCTGGTTCGAGCTCGCCCTGCCGCGGGCCGGGGTAAAAGAGATAAGGCCCAGGGTCAGTGACCTGGGCCTTCGTGGTGGAGCAGGTGACGGGAATCAAACCCGCGCTGTCAGCGTGGGAAGCAAACCGATCATGCTGGTAATCGGGCCTGACCTGCCCGTTGGCCTTCCCTCAAATGACCCCTCTTGCCCCTTGATCACCGGCCTGCATTGCACGCAGGTTGCACGCTCGCGAACCGGCTGACCTGCAACTTGGTCGCCTCCGCACCGCGCCGTCACGTCCCTCGTGGCGGTGGGGGGATCATTCCAGGAGGCAAAGACAGAAGGGGTGACCTGCCGGGTCCAGGAAGACCCGGTAAGACGTGCCGGGCTGCTCCGAGTGTTTGGTCGCACCGAGGTCGATTACTGCCGCCTCAGCAGCATCGAGGTCGTCAACGATCACATCGATGTGCATTTGCTGGGGCCGCTCCTGGGTCGGCCACGCTGGTGGCGAGTAGCCATTCACCTTGTGGAAGGAGATGCACTGGCCGGACTCGCCGCAAGCCGCTGCCCGGTCAGCGGAGACATCGATCTTCCAATCCAGCATCGCGCCGTAAAACCTGGCGAGTGCACCAGGATCGGGGCAGTCGATAACGATGAGGGGCATGCGAGCGATCGCCATGTCGGCCACACTATCGATGATCGCGGTCCCATTCGCCGCCTACACCACCCGGCGGGACGTTATCTCCGCGTCTCAACCGTCGCACGCCTGCATAGACGCAGCAACCGGTCCGGAGGGTGCTCCCGCGCGAACGGCGCCCAGTCCGAGAGGGACGGTTTCGCGCGGGAGCATCCTCCGGCGCGCGGGGGTCCAGGGGCCGCGAGGCCCCTTGGTAAGCGCACGCTCAACCGCGGGTACCTCACCTTTGGAAGCGGTTCGCCACCTGATCGAAGACGGAAGCGGCCTGTTCTGTCGCCCACCCATCGGAGAGGACTGCTTCGTCTACCTGTGAGTCGTAAGCCTGGAGACCTGTCGCAGCTTGAACGATCTCGCATCCGGCACGGATTCGCTCAGCGGTACTTCTGGCCACGTTCCCATCGATCCAGTAGGGCACGGATAGAGACCATTCACCTGAGATGCAACCTACTTTGATGGCGGTCGGCCCGTGTCCGATTTCCCACACAGGGGGCTTCTCCACAACTGACACATCTCCGAGAAGCTCCTCCACCCTGGTGACGACCGTCTCCCAGTTCGGTGGGCGGGTAAGGACGTCGGGGGCCGCAGCCCGTTCTTCCATGGCGTCCATGGCGTCTTCCCAAGACTGGCCAGGCTCCCGATTCAGGAAGTGTATGACGTAGCTCATGGGCGCAATTTAGATGCGACGTAGGACAGCCGGTACCGGCGGCTCAGGCTTAGGCGTGGCCGCAGGTACCGACTAGCCGGTCGGCCGGGGCGGGTCGGAGAGGCCGCACGCCCGGCCCGGACCGACCAGCGGCGGCCGCGTAGCGGGCGCCCTTGAAAACGTAAAAGTTCTCATCCGGCCTTCGGCGCGTGCGCCTGGCCGTGCTGGCCCAAGTTCTAGGGGTGCGTCTCGGGCTCCGGTGCGTGACGGTGTGTCGTGATCACTGGGGCCGCCGACTGGGATGATCAGGCCATCTTGCGTGACTGGTCCCTGTAGAAGTCAGCGAATCGGGTGGTAGCGGCGTCGTCGCACGGGCTCGATGGAGACTCGGGAGTTGGCGAATTCGGTGCGGCGTGACTACGACTATCAGGCAGCGCCTGAGTGAACCGGCAGCAACCCCGTCAAGTGGGTGCGCCGATACCGCCGTTTTGGGGACCGGTCCCGGGTGGCCTGGGCTACAGTCCAGCAGATGAACGACGTGAAGAAAAATGAACAGGCTCCCCTGGAGCGGGTGGTGACACGGCTGGTCAACCCGATTGGTTTCGTGCTCGCTGCGCTGACCTTCTTGTTCGTTCCGTGCATTGCCACTAGTGCGGGATCCGGTCACCCGGAATTGAGCTGGATAGCCGACGAAGGGTTTACCTGTTGGAACATCGCCACTGAAGCGAACGCGTTTCCCGTGGCTGTCCGCATCCTCCCGATCGCCCTGCTCGTCGCCCTGGTGGTAGGTGCGAGTACCGCCCTGGCACCCAGTCCGCAGAAGCGAAGCTTCGCCGCCGCTATTACAGCAACCTTCTCCGGCGGCCTCTTGCTAGTAACCGGGCTGTGGGCCTCGAAGTCGCTGGACATACTAGGATATGAGTTTCTGCCGATGCCGCCGACTATGCCGCCAGCCGAAGTTGCGGAATTCTTCGACAGGCTAGGAATCAGAGTCGGGGTCAGTCTCGGGTTCTGGCTGGGGCTGACTGCACTCGGTGTGATCATCGCGCTCAATGTCCACCTGGTGCTGCGTCGCAGACGGCGGCCGGCCACAGCAGTCCGCTAAGTGACGTCCGAACCCTCCCGTCATGGAGGACCCCGAGACGTGCCCCCCTTAGCCAGAGCGGCCTCGCACGGCTTCAACAAGATCACCCGGTGGCCGTTCGTGGTGAAGGCGCTCGGGTGCCGAACCTGCACTTCCACGACCTCCGGCACACGGGCAACACCCTCGCTGCCGACATGGGCGTCTCGCTCCGGAACCTCATGGCGAGGATGGGCCACGACAACGAACGAGCTGCGCTCCGCTACCAGCATCGATCGGCCAACGCTGACCGCGCGATCGCGGACGCTCTAGACGCGCTCGTCCAGGCCGACCGCGAACGGGATGACGGGGACGATGGCGCGGCGGGCTCGCTCGTGCCGGCGTAACCGCCCGCTATTTGCCCGGTGGCCTCGCGGTGCCGGAAACGATCAAGGCCCAGTGTCGGGGATCTGCTCCCTGACCTGGGCCTTCGTGGTGGAGCGGGTGACGGGAATCGAACCCGCGCTGTCAGCTTGGGAAGCTGAAGTTCTACCATTGAACTACACCCGCGTGGGACGGGGTTGCCGTCCGTGCTTGCGCCATCGTACCGGATCGGCGGGGGGTGTGTGGACCGGGTAGCTTTTTCGCGTGCTGCTCTCCGATCGCGATATCAGGTCCGAGCTCGAGTCCGGGCGGGTCAAGATCGACCCGTACGAGCCGAGCATGGTTCAGCCGTCCAGTGTGGACGTGCGGCTGGACCGGTACTTCCGGGTGTTCGAGAACCACAAGTACCCGCACATCGACCCGGCGATGGAGCAACCGGACCTGACGCGGCCGGTGGAGGTGGAGTCGGACGAGGCGTTCGTGCTGCACCCCGGGGAGTTCGTGCTCGCGTCGACGTTCGAGGTGTTCGGGCTGCCGGACGATCTGGCGGCGCGGCTCGAGGGGAAGAGCTCGCTCGGACGGCTCGGGCTGCTGACGCACTCGACGGCGGGGTGGATCGACCCGGGGTTCAGCGGTCACGTGACGTTGGAGCTGTCGAACGTGGCGACGCTGCCGATCAAGCTGTGGCCCGGGATGAAGATCGGGCAGATGTGTCTGTTCCGGACGAGTTCGCCGGCCGAGTATCCGTACGGGTCGCGGGAGTACGGGTCGCGCTACCAGGACCAGCGGGGGCCGACGCCGTCGCGGTCGTACCTGAACTTCCACCGCACAAAGGTGTGAACGTGTCTGTTTTGTGACCCTAACGTGACTGAACTCACCAAAAGATGAAACATGTTCCCTCAGCAGGTAGTTTCGGGCGACGCAGAGTGTTGGCGTTCGCTTGACAGTCTCTTTACGTGAGTCTCGTCGAGTCCGGGCGCCTGGACGTGTAGGCGACCCGTTTCCGCGCCGGTTGGACGTGGGAACCCGGAAGGAGATCGTGTCCATACTCCGCGCGGAAGGCGTCACAAAGTTGTTCGGCCGCAAGGCGGCCGAGGCTCAACGGAGGATCAAGAACGGCGCGGGCCTTGAGGAGGTCCGCAAGCTCGGCGTCACGCCCGCTGTGGTCGACGCGACGTTCGAGGTGGAGCAGGGCGAGATCTTCGTGGTCATGGGGCTGTCGGGCTCCGGGAAGTCCACGTTGATCCGGATGCTGAACGGGCTGCTGCCGGCGACGGCGGGCAGCATCGAGATCGACGGCGAGGACATCGCCAAACTGTCGCCGAAGGCCCTGCGGGCCGCGCGGCAGAACAAGGTCAGCATGGTGTTCCAGCACTTCGCGCTCTTCCCTCACCGAACGGTTCTGGCGAACGCCGCGTACGGGCTCGAGGTTCGTGGTGTCGCGAAGGAAGAACGTGAGAAGACCGCCCGCGAGTTCCTGAAGTTGGTCGGCCTGGAGGGCTGGGAGAGCAAGCTTCCGGGGCAGTTGTCGGGCGGGATGAAGCAGCGCGTCGGGCTCGCCCGGGCTTTGGCGTCGGGCACCGACATCATTCTGATGGACGAGGCGTTCAGCGCCCTCGACCCGCTGATCCGGCGGGAGGTCCAGGATCTGCTGCTGGACCTGCAGTCGCGGTTCGGCAAGACGATCGTGTTCATCACGCACGACCTGAACGAGGCCATGCGGATCGGCGACCGCATCGCGGTGATGCGCGAGGGGCGGATCGTCCAGATCGGCACCGCCGAGGAGATCCTGACCGATCCGGCCAACGACTACGTCGCCCAGTTCGTCGCGGACGTGGACCGTACCAGGGTGCTGACCGCGTCGTCGGTCATGGAGAAGCCGCTGGTCACGGTGCTCGCGACGACGGGTCCGCGGACGGCGCTGCGGACGATGCGCGAGCACCAGACGTCCGCCGCGTTCGTGGTGACGAAGGACCGCAAGCTGCGGGGCCGGGTGCGGGCGGCGAAGGTGGCCGACGCGGTGCAGGACGGCGTCGACAAGCTCGACGGCCTGATCGACGCGGAGGATCCGGAACCGGTGTCGCCGGACACCCCGGTGGCGGAGCTGTTCGCGCGGTGCGCGGAGAGCGACCTGCCGGTGCCGGTGGCCGATGAGGACGGGACGCTGCTGGGCGTGATCCCGCGGGTGACGCTGCTGGCGGCGCTCGGCGCGATCAACACGCAGGTGGACGACGCGGTGGTGCAGGACGTCGTGGCGCCCGAGCCCGCGCTGAGCAAGGAGCAGGCGTGAGTACGGGCATGGCGGTGGAGCTGCCGCGTCTCGAGGTCGGCGAGTGGTTCTCGACGGTCGTCGACTGGTGCAACGACAATCTGGGCTGGCTGTTCGACGGCATCGTGACGGTCGGCGAGGCGACCGTGGAGGGCCTCGCGGACGGGCTGCTGGCGCTGCCGCCGCTGGTGCTGATCGCGATCCTGGCGCTCATCGGGCTGTTCGTGGCGGGCTGGAAGGTCGGCCTGTTCGCGCTGCTCGGGTTCATGCTGATCGACAGCATCGAGCTGTGGGAGCCGGCGATGGACACGCTGGCGCTGGTGCTGGTGTCGGCGGTGGTGGCGGTGGTCATCTCGATCCCGCTCGGCATCGCGGCGGCGCGCAACGACATGGTGAGCCGGGCGTTGCGGCCGGTGCTGGACCTGATGCAGACGATGCCGGCGTTCGTCTACCTGATCCCGGCGATCTTCTTCTTCAGCATCGGGCCGGTGCCGGGCATGGTCGCGACGGTGATCTTCGCGATGCCGCCGGGGGTCCGGCTGACCGAGCTGGGCATCCGCGGCGTCGACCCGGAGATGGTCGAGGCCGGCGAGGCGTTCGGGACGCCGTCGGGCCGGATCCTCACCCGGATCCAGATCCCGCTCGCGATGCCGTCGATCATGGCGGGCGTCAACCAGTTGATCATGCTGTCGCTGTCCATGGTCGTGATCGCGGGCATGGTCGGCGCGGGCGGCCTCGGCGAGGTGGTGCTGGGCGGGATCCAGCGCGTGGACGTCGCCGCCGGGTTCGAGGGCGGCATCGCCGTCGTCGTGCTCGCCATTTTCCTGGACCGGCTGACCGGTGCCCTGGGCGACCGCTCGAGCGTCTCGCGCGCCGCGGCGGTCGGGATCTAGACCGGTCAGGTACGCAACACAAGGAAAGGACGGGCATGCGCCTGAAATTCAAGGGTCTTGCGGTCGGGGCGATGGCTCTGACGCTCGCTTTCGGCACCGCCGCGTGCGGGTCGGGGGACTCCGGCGGCGGGGACGACAAGAAGATCACGATCGGCATGGTCTCGGGCTGGGCCGAGGGCGAGGCCGCCACGCACCTGTGGGACAAGCTGCTCACGGACAAGGGCTACGAGGTCGAGGTCAAGACGCTCGACACCGGGCCGCTGTACACGGGCATGGCGCAGGGCGACGTGGACCTGTTCCTCGACGCCTGGCTGCCGGGCACGCACGAGGACTACTGGGAGCAGTACGGCGACAAGCTGGAGAAGGTCGGGTCGTGGTACGACTCGGCGCCGCTGACGATCGCCGTGCCGGAGTACTCGCCGCTGAAGTCCCTGGAGGACCTGAAGGGCAAGCACGGGGAGTACGACGGGACGATCGTCGGCATCGAGCAGAGCTCGGGCCTGTTCCGGGTGTCCTCGAAGGAGATGCTCCCGGCGTACGGGCTGGACGACGAGTGGAAGGTGAAGACGTCGTCGACGCCGGCGATGCTCACCGAGCTCCAGAAGGCGATCGACGCCAAGGAGAACATCGTCGTCACGCTGTGGCGGCCGCACTGGGCGTACGCGAAGTTCCCGATCCGCGACCTGGAGGACCCGAAGGGCGCCATGGGCAAGCCCGACGGCATCTTCACCGTCGCGCGTGAGGGCTTCGGCGAGGACCAGGCGGAGGTCGCCGGCTGGCTGAAGAAGTTCAAGATGGACGACCAGCAGCTGGGGTCACTCGAGGACCTCCTGGAGAACAAGTACAAGGGCAAGCCCGAGCAGGCCGTGGACGAGTGGCTGAAGGCGAACCCGAACTTCGCGACGTCCATGACGGGCTGATCGCGCGCCGCTGAACGTCCCTCCCGACCTGGGACGTTACGAGGGGTGTCAGAGGGCCGTCCGGTGCGAACCGGACGGCCCTCTGCCGTTGCCGGGCGTTCAGTGGGCGATCCCGGCGACGAGCAGGACGGCGAGGAGGCCGAGGCCGGTCGCGCAGAGGGTGAGGACGCGGGGGTGGCGGCTGTGGGCCTCGGGGAGGATCTCGGCGGCGGCGAGGTACAGCAGGACCCCGGCGAACAGCCCGAGGTAGGGGCCGAGGACGGCGTCGGGGACGGTGCCGAGGGTGGTGAGCGCGGCGCCGGCGATGGGGGCGAGGGCGTCGGCGAGCAGGAGCGCGAGGGCGGGGCGGCGGTCGGTGCGGCGCAGCGACGCGGCGGTGAAGGTGTTGAAGCCGTCGGCGAAGTCGTGGGTGATGACGGCGAGGGTGACGGCGATGCCGACGTCCCGGCCGGACTGGAAGCCGAGCCCGATGCTGATGCCGTCGACGAGGCTGTGCAGGACGAGCGCGAGGGCGGCGAGCAGGCCCGCCCGGGAGCCGGGGCCGTGCCCGGGGCCGTGCCCGTGGGCGTGGACGTGCGGGGCGTACTCGTCCTCGTGGGCGCGGTGGATCGCGACGGCCTGCTCGACGACGTGCAGCAGCAGGAATCCGGCGGCGAACCCGATCATGGGGGCGGGGACGCCGAGGGGGTGGGCGTCCGCGAGGTCGAGGGACTCGGGGATGAGGTCGAACGCGACGACGCCGAGCATGAGGCCGCCGGCGAGGCCGAGGACGAGGTGCCGGTGGTCGCGGACGCGCATGGCCGCGAGCCCGCCCGCGAGCGTCATGGCGAACGCGAGCACGGAGACGAGGACGGCCATGAGCCGGTCTCTACCCGCGTGGATCTTCCTACCTGTTCATGGCGCGCCCCAGAACGCTTGACCTTCCGGTCCATGCGAACGGCCCCGCCCCCGGACGAACCGGGGACGGGGCCGCGTGCGGCTTGCGGGTCACTCGGCCGCGACGGGCTCCTTTTCGGGGGCGCTGCCCTCGCCCTTGATGGAGCGGATCAGGAGCTGGGAGACGTCCACAACTTCCAGGGACTCCTTGGCCGCGCCCTCGTTCTTCTTCTCGTTGATGGCGTCGCCGAGCATGACGAGGCAGAACGGGCACGCGGTGGAGACGGTGTCGGGGTTGGTCTCCAGCGCCTCGTCGACGCGCTCGGTGTTGATGCGCTTGCCGATGCGCTCTTCCATCCACATCCGGGCGCCGCCGGCGCCGCAGCAGAAGCCGCGGTCCTTGTGCCGGTGCATCTCCTGGGTCTTGACGCCGGGGACGGTCGCCATGATGTCGCGCGGCTGCTTGTAGACCTTGTTGTGGCGGCCCAGGAAGCAGGGGTCGTGGTAGGTGATGTTCTCCTCGATCGGGGCGACCGGGGTGAGCTTGCCCTCCTCGACCAGGTGCGCGAGCAGCTGGGTGTGGTGGACGACCTCGTAGTTCCCGCCGATCTGCGGGTACTCGTTGGCCAGGGTGTTGAAGCAGTGCGGGCAGGTCGCGACGATCTTCTTGACGCCCGCGTCGTTCAGGGTCTCGACGTTCTGCTGGCCGAGCATCTGGAACACGAACTCCATGCCCAGGCGGCGGGCCGGGTCACCGGTGCAGGCTTCCATCGGGCCGAGCACGGCGAACTTGACGCCCGCGATGTGCAGCAGCTCGGCGACGGCCTTGGTGGTCTTCTTGGCCCGGTCCTCCAGGGCGCCGGCGCAGCCGACCCAGAACAGGTACTCGGTGTCCTCGGAGACCTTGTCGTCGACGACCTCGACCTCGAAGTCGAGCTCCTCGATCCACTCGAGGCGCTTCATCTCGGACATCCCCCACGGGTTGCCCTTGTTCTCGAGGTTCTTCAGCATGACGCCGGCCTCGGACGGGAACGAGGACTCGATCATCACCTGGAAGCGGCGCATGTCCAGGATGTGGTCGATGTGCTCGATGTCGACCGGGCACTGCTCGACGCACGCGCCGCAGTTGGTGCAGGACCACAGGACGTCGGGGTGGATGACGCCGTCGTCGGCGACGAGCTCCTTGTCCACCTGCATGGCGAGCTTCTGCTCGTCGGTGAACTTCTCGCGCTCCTCCTCGGAGGCGAGCATGTAGGGGGCCTTGGCCAGGGCGTGGTCGCGCAGCTCCAGGATGACCATCTTGGGCGACAGCGGCTTGCCGGTGTTCCAGGCGGGGCACTGCGACTGGCAGCGACCGCACTCGGTGCAGGTCGCCATGTCGAGGAAGCCCTTCCAGGTGAAGTCCTCGATCTTGCCGCGGCCGAAGACGTCCTCGTCGGGGTCGGCCTCCTCGAAGTCGAGCGGCTTGCCGCCCGACATCATCGGCTGCGCGGCGCCCAGGCCGTCCGGGCGGCGCTTGAACATGACGTTCAGCGGCGCCAGGAAGATGTGCAGGTGCTTGGAGTTGACGACGAACACCAGGAAGATGAACGCGACGCCGATGTGCGCCAGCAGGCCGACGGCTTCCAGCACGTGCAGGGTGTCGTCCGACATGCCGTCGAACAGGTTCCCGGTCAGGTGGGAGAAGTACGCGGCGCCGCTGTAGCCGAAGTTGCCGCGCGCGACCTCGACGCCCCGGAAGAAGAACATCGTCCAGATCACGTTGAAGATCATGAACAGCGTGATCCAGGCGCCGGACAGGTGCGAGCCCTTGAACCGGGACTGGCGGCCGATGCGCTTGGGCGAGTTCTTGACGCGGATGGCGGTGAAGACGGCCAGGCCCGCGAAGCACGCGAGGGCGATGGTGTCCTGGACGAACCCGATGGGGCCCCACGTCTGCAGGAACGGGATGTGCGCCTCGAGCCCGAACAGGAGCTGCACGGCCGCTTCGAGGTAGACGGTGGCGAGCAGGAAGAACGCCCACATGACCGCGAAGTGCGCGGCGCCGGCGATCGTCCACTTCAGCAGCTTGCGCTGCCCCAGGACCTCGACGGCCTGGCCCTCGACTGCCTTCTTGGGCTCGCGCTTGACCTGAAGCGTCCGCTCCGGGTCGGGCTGCCCGACCTTGGCGGTCTTGTACAGGAACAGCACCCGCCGCCCCGCGAGCGCCAGCGTGACCGCCAGTCCGGCGAGCCCGATGATCAACGTGATCCAGTACACTGTTCCGTCCTCCTGGGTACGGGCGATGGCAGTCAGCGTAGGGCTCGTGACAGACTGCACCTCATCCGGGTCCCGAATACTACTCGGTAGTAGCTTATGCGTCACACACGCTGGTCGGCACCGTCGCAGACCAGGACGGAGCGTACCCGGCGGCCCCCCGCCCGGTACACGGCGCCCACGGTCCAAGCGGTACCCGCTGTCCCCGCCACAACCGCCCTGTGCGCGCGCACAGCCCACCGCCGTTCCCGCCCTGCCCGCGGCGCGGCCCTCGCGCACGCGCGATCCTCCGCTCCGACTATCGATGAGTTCCGCGCCGTCCGGCGGTCCGCATCCTGAAGACCGGGACACGACCGGCCGGTCTCCCCGCCGTCCACGGAGGATGCACGATGACGCCGACCGCCGACCACGGCCCCGCGGCCCGCCGCCTGGCCGGGCTGCTCGCCGCGATCCCCGACTCCGCGCCGGCCATGCCGACGCCCTGCCCGGACATGGACCTCGCCGCGCTGCTCGACCACGTCCACGGCCTGTCGATCGCGTTCGCGATGGCCGCCGCCAAGGACCGTCCCGAGGGCGGCTCCCCGCCGCCGTCCGCCGCCGCCGCGAACCTGGCGCCCGACTGGCGGGTGCGGATCCCCGCGGCGCTGGACGCGCTCGCCGCGGCCTGGCGCGTCCCCGGGGCCCGCGAGGGGACGACGGAGGCCGGGGGCATCGAGATGCCGGGCGACGTCGCCGCGAGCGTCGCGCTGAACGAGATCGTCGTGCACGGCTGGGACGTCGCGCGCGCCACCGGCCAGCCCTACGACGCCGGGACGGACGAGGTGGAGGCGTGCCTCGCGTTCGTCGGGCCGTCCGTCGAGGAGAGCGGCGGCGCGGGGATCGAGGGGCTGTTCGGCCCGGCGGTCGCGGTGCCGGCGGACGCCGGGCCGCTCGACCGGCTGATCGCGCTGACCGGGCGGGACCCCGCCTGGACGCCGCCGCACGGCTCCCCCGTGCGGCGGACCCCGGCGCCCTGAACGCGGGCACCGGGGTCCGGGGCGGCGGTCCGGGAGGGACCCGGGGTCAGACCCGTTCGAACACGGCGGCGAGGCCCTGGCCGCCGCCGATGCACATCGTCTCCAGGCCGTAGCGGGCCTCGCGGCGGTCCATCTCGCGGGCGAGGGTGGCCAGGATGCGGGCGCCGGTCGCGCCGACCGGGTGGCCGAGGGAGATTCCGGACCCGTTGACGTTGACGCGGTCCCAGTCGCCGTCCTTGAGCCCCCACTCGCGGGCGACGGCGAGGACCTGCGCGGCGAACGCCTCGTTCAGCTCGATGAGGTCGATGTCGGCGAGGGTCAGCCCGGCGGCGGCCAGCGCCTTCGCGGTGGCCGGAACCGGCCCGATGCCCATCGTGCGGGGCGGCACGCCCGCGCGCCCCCAGGACACCAGCCGGACGAGCGGGCGCAGCCCGAGCTCGGCGGCGCGCTCGGGCGTCGTGACGACGCACGCGGCCGCCGCGTCGTTCTGCCCGCTGGCGTTCCCGGCCGTGACGGTGGCCTCCGGGTCGTCCTTGCCGAGGACCGGACGCAGCTTCGCGAGGCTCTCCGCGGACGTGTCGGGGCGCGGGTGCTCGTCGGTGTCGACGACCGTGTCGCCCTTCCGCCCCCGGATCGTGACGGGGACGATCTCGTCGGCGAACCGTCCGTCCCGCTGGGCGGCGACGGCCCGCGCGTGCGACCGCACGGCCAGCTCGTCCTGCTCCTCCCGGCCGATGCCGTACTCGCGCCGCAGGTTCTCGGCGGTCTCCAGCATGCCGCCGGGCACGGGGTGGCGGACGCCGCCCGCGGTGACCCGCCCCTGGGCGAGCGCGTCGTGCAGGTCGATGGACGGGCCGCGCACGCCCCAGCGCGCCTTGGTCGTGTAGAAGGGCGCGTTGCTCATGCTCTCGGTGCCGCCCGCGATGACGACGTCGCTGACGCCCGTCTGGACCTGCATGGCGGCGTCCAGGACGGCCTGGAGCCCGGAGCCGCAGCGGCGGTCGAGCTGGGTGCCGCCGACCTCGACGGGCAGCCCGGCGTCGAGCGCGGCGACGCGGCCGATGGCGGGCGCGTCGGCGTTGGGGTTGCACTGCCCGAGGATCACCTCGTCGACCGCGTCGCCGGGCAGGCCGGTGCGCGCCACGAGCGCCCGGATGACGGTGGCGGCCAGTTCGGCCGGGGAGACCGGCTTCAGCACCCCGCCGAACCGGCCGATGGGGGTCCGCAGCGGCTCGCAGATGACCGCTTCGCGCATGGGCACGCTCCTCAACTCGACAAGTGGCGGCGCACTCTGCAGGTTATGGGGTCATTCCGCCCGGACGGCCGCCGGGCTTCCGCCCAGTGGAGGTCCGGGCGCGTGAGACCGGCCGCGCCCGGGGTAGCACCCCCGTGGCGCGTCCGACCGGACGTGTCCGACCGGATGTGGGGGGCTCGATGGCCGGGTTGCCGATGAAACTGCTCAAGGCGCTGCTCGCCGTGGTGACGGCGCTGGCGCCCGCGTCGCTGCCGGCGGTCGCGGTGGCCGGGGTCCTGGGCGCCACCGCCGCCGTGACGGCGGGCTGCGGCGGGGGCGGCGGCGAGGACGGCGACAACGAGCAGGAGCAGGACGACAGGAACGACGAGGAGCAGCAGGACGACGACGACGGCGGCTACTGACCCGCCGGACGCACCGGGACGGATCCGGCACCGGGCGCACCCGTAGCATCGTCCTGCGGACGGACGGGTGCGAGGAGACGGCATGGTGCACGGCGGCGCGGGACGGGACGGCGCGGAACAGGGCGGCGCGGCGGAGCGGTGGGCGCGGGACGTGCGGACGCTCCGGGTGATCGGCGCCGGGGCGATGGGGCGCGGCATCGCGCAGCTCGCCGCGGCGGGCGGCGTGACCGTCGAACTCGCGGACGTCCGGCCGGAGGCGGTCCGGGACGCCGTCGAGCACGTCTCCGGGATGTTCGACCGGCTGGTCGCGAAGGGCCGGATGACCGCGGCGGACGCGGCGGCCGCGAAGGAGCGGCTGCGGCCGGTGGGCGAGCCGCTGACGCCGCTCGGCGAGTGCGACCTCGTCGTGGAGGCCGTCCGCGAGGACATGGACACCAAGCGCGAGCTGTTCGCCGCGCTGGAGAAGGCGTGCCCGCCGAAGACCGTGCTGGCCACCAACACCAGCTCGCTGCCGGTGACGGCGATCGGGGCGGCCCTCGCGGACCCGTCGCGGCTCGCGGGCCTGCACTTCTTCAACCCGGTGCCGCTGATGCGGCTGGTCGAGGTCATCCCCGGCGCGCGGACGGCCGGGTGGATCCCGGACGCGCTCGCGGCGCTCGTCCGGCGGCTGGGCCACGAGCCGGTGCGGGCGCCGGACGCGCCCGGCTTCCTCGTGAACCACGCGGGGCGCGGGCTGGTGACCGAGGCGCTGCAGATCCTGGCGGAGGGCGCCGCCGAGCCGGTCGACGTCGACCGGATCGCCCGGGACGTCCTGGGCCTCAAGATGGGGCCGTGCGAGCTGCTCGACCTGACCGGCATGGACGTCTCGCACCCGGTGATGGAGTCGGTGTGGACGGGCTTCTACACCGAGCCGCGGCTGCGCCCGTCGCGGGTGGGCCGGGCCCGGCTGGAGGCGGGACTGCTCGGCCGCAAGACCGGTGAGGGCTTCTACGCGTACCCGGACGGCGGCGCGAAGCGGGAGCCCGCGGAGATCACGCCGCCCGCGGACGCGGAGCGGCGCCCGGTGTGGATCCACGAGGACGCGGCGGGCGGCGGCGGGCCGGGCGCCCGGGAGACGCTGGGCGCGCTGCTGGCGGCGGCGGACGTCGAGGTGGAGTCCGGGGACGGGCCGTCGGATCGGGCGGTCGTGCTGGTGACGCCGTACGGCGAGCCGGGCGGCGCGGTCGCGGTCCGGGAGGGCCTGCCGCCGGAGCGGACGCTGAGCGTCGACCCGCTCGGCGGGTTCTTCACGCGGCTCACGCTCGGCGTGCACCCCGCCGTCGACCGGGCCGCGGGACGGTCGGCCGTCGCGGCGCTCGCGGCGACGGGACGCCCGGTGAGCGTCGTCCGGGACGGCCCGGCGCCGGTCGCGCAGCGGCTGCTGGCGTCGGTCGTGAACGTCGCGTGCGGGATCGCCGAGCAGGGCCTCGCCCGCCCCGCGGACATCGACACGGCCGTCCGGCTCGGCCTCGGCTACCCGCGCGGGCCGCTGGAGTGGGGCGACCACGTGGGCGCCGAGACCGTCCTCGACATCCTGGAGGGGCTGTCGCTCGGCACGGGCGACCCGCGCTACCGGCCGTCCACGTGGCTGACGGAGCGGGCGGGCCTCGGCCTCCCCCTGACCGAAACCGGCACCCGCCCCGCCGACCTGCTCTCCTGACGGGCCGCCGCCCGGGGCGGACGGCCGGCGGCGAGAGTTCGCCCGCCGTTCGGCCGCGGGCCGCCGCGCGTTCGGCGTCCGGTACCCGCTGGCTCCCGAGTCTCTGAGTCGCGATGATCTTCCCGTGCCGGCCCGCCCGGCGCGGGAGGCGGCGACACGGAGGTTCGGTTGTTCGAGACGGTGTTCCGGACGGCGGACGCGGCCCGCGCGGACCGGATCGGCCGCGGGCGGGAGCCGGCGGGCCGGTCCCCGGTCCCGGGGGAGCCGGGCGGCGGCCGCGACCGGCCCGGCACGGGCGGGCGCGCGCTGCGCCTCGGCACGGGCCCGGACGCGGTGACGGTCCTCGCGACCGCGACGAGCCCGGCGGGCGCCCGCCGGACGCCGCGCCGCGTCCGGCGGCCCGACCCCGGGGCGCTGTACCTGTCGCTGGTGCTGCGCGGGCACGTCGAGGTCGCCTGCGGCGGCCGGGTGTTCCGGTACGGGCCCGCGCAGTGGTCGGCGCACGACGCATCCCGCCCCGCCACGGTCCGCGCGGCCGGCGGCCCGGGCCCCTTCGAAGCGGTCGGCGTGGTCGTCCCGAAGCGGCTGCTGTCGGTCCCCGCGGACCGGCTCGGCCGGGCGATCGGGCCGCCGCTGCCGGGGCGCGACGGCGTCGGCGGGCTGCTGGCGGGGACGCTGGCGGCCATCCTCGCGGACCCCGGCGCCTACCGCGCGTCCGACGGCCCGCGCCTCGCGACCGTCCTGGCCGACCTGGCCTCGGCGCTGCTCGCCCACGCGGTCGACGCGGACGAGGAGGAGCACGGGGAGCACGGGGAGGACGACGGGGAGGGCGGGGGCGCGTCGCCCGAGGTGCGCCGGCGGACGCTGCTGCTGCGGGCGCACGCGTTCATCGACCGGCATCTGCAGGACCCGGAGCTGACCCCGGCCGCCGTCGCCGCCGCGCACCACATCTCCGTCAGCTACCTGCACCGGCTGTTCAGCGCGGAGGGCCGCACGGTCGCCGCCTGGATCCGGCTGCGGCGGCTCGAGGGCGCCCGGCTGGCGCTGGCCGATCCCGCGCTGCGCGCCGTCCCGGTCCACCGCATCGCCGCCATGTGGGGGTTCACACACCATTCGGCGTTCTCCCGGGCGTTCCGCGACGCGTTCGGGCTGCCGCCCAGCGACTACCGGCACCGCGCCCTCGGCTCGCCCGCGTAGCCGCTCCTGCACCCGCCGTCGTCCCCCGGACACCCGTGGACGCCCCGTGGACGCCCCGTGGACGCATCGTCAAGGAACCGTCGACGGACGGGCAAGGACTTCTCCCCCGATCGTGCCGAAGATCAACATGTGATGACACGACGTTTCACCGTTCTCGGAACGGCCCTGCTCGCGCTGGCGGCCGCGGCCCCCGCCGCGGCCGCCGACACGCGCCCGGAGGCGCCCGCCGCGAGCCCCTGGGACCCCGCGACCGGCACGGCGGCGGGCGCGGGCGCGGCGCGGTCGGCCGCGCAGGTCGAGGAGTACTGGACGCCCGAGCGGATGGCCGCCGCGGAGCCGACGCCGGCCCCCGCGGTGTCCCCCGCCGAGGCCGCCGCGTCCGCGCAGGCCGCCGCCGCGGAGCCGCCGGCGGCCGAGCCGGAGGTCGGCGAGGGCCGCATGCCCGCGGCGTCCGGCGCCGGCGGTCCGGCCTTCGACACCAAGGCGCTGACCTACTTCTCCACCTCTAAGGTCTGGGCGGACCACGGGCGGATGCCCGCCCAGACGGTCGGGAAGCTCTACTACACGCGCAACGGCTCCGGCTACTACTGCTCGGCCGCCACGATCAACTCGTCCAACCGCAACACGATCTGGACGGCCGGGCACTGCGTCACCGACGGCAGCGAGAACTGGTACTCGAACTTCGCGTTCGTCCCGGACTTCCATGACGGCAAGCGCCCGTTCGGCACGTGGACGGGCCGGTCGTGGGCCGCGCCGAACGGCTACTTCGACGGCAAGAACCACCGGTACGACATGGCCGCGATCGCGCTGAACCTCAACAACGGCCGCCGGGTCGGCGACGTGGTCGGCTACCAGGGCTACCGGTTCGGCGAGACCTACAACGAGACGACGTTCCACGACACGCGCGCGTTCGGCTACCCGCAGAACACGCACCCGGCCCGCTCGGGGATCAGCTCCAACAAGCTGCGGTTCTGCGTCGGCTACGCCGCGACGGACGCCCTCTACAAGCGGATCGGCTGCGACATGGGCGGCGGGTCCAGCGGCGGGCCGTGGATCACCGAGATGCCGCTCTCGCGCGGCTGGGGCTACATCATCGGGCACAACGCCTGGCACTACGGGAACGACCCGTGGGAGTACGGCCCGACGCTCGGGACGGCGGCCATCAACGTCCGCGACGCCGTCCACACCGACTGACGGCGACGCCGTCCGCACCGACTGACGGCGGCGGCGCACGCACCGGCGGGCCGCGGCCGGTGCGTGCGCCGGACGGACGGGCCGGTCCCGGTCCCCCCGGTTCCGGGGCCGGCCCGTCCGGCCTCAGGAGGCGTTCCGCGGCGGGGTCGGCTCGGTGTCGCTCCAGCCCGTGTCGCGGATGGCGGTGTAGTTGATGATGAAGCCGGGCTTGCGGTCCTTGTAGGGGCCGCCCGGCTCGGTCAGCACTTCCTGCATGGCCAGCGCGTTCCCGGTCGCCTTGTCGAAGACGATTTCCTGGCGGCTGCTGTAGGTCCCCTGCTGCTCGGGCGGCGTGCCGAACTCACCGGTGACCTCGTAGGAGCGGCTCCCGGACGTCAGCGCGACGCCCTTGCGGCCCAGCGGGTCGGTGGTCTCGCCGACGGCCCGCACCCCGGGCTGGGCCATCAGCGCCTTCATCAGCGCGGCCCGCACCTTCGGGGGGACCGGCAGGTCGCTGAGCCGCCACCCGACCGCCCGGATCTTCGAGGCGGCGACGAACTCCTCGGTCTTCATGTGCGCGGGGAGCTCGCCCCCGCTCGCGTCGATCCGCCCCGCCTCCGGGGTCGTCCCGTCGAACACCTCCGCGGCGAGCTTCTCCGGGTCGGTCGGCAGGTTCCGCAGCTTCTCGAGGGTGTACTTGCCGAGCCACTCCTGCTGCGTGTTGGTGCCGTCGAGCTTCCACGGCGCCTTCTCCGCCATGTCGAAGGTGAGCCACTTGTCGCTCGACCACACCTTGATCTTCGACGGGCTGCCGGCCTTCTTCCACGCCGCCCCGTCCTGCGGGCTCCACATGCGGGGCCCGGGGAACTGCTCGTAGAACGTCACGTCGTCGCCCGGTTCGAGCCCGGCCGCGACGAAGGTCGCGGAGCGCGCGCCGTCGATGGCGTACGCGCCGGTCTCGGCCGGCACGACGTACGACTGCCCGGACACGTGGTCGGTGAAGAAGTACTTGCCCGTCTCCTGCTTCGCCGCGTTCTCCGCCGCCACCAGGACGGCCTGCCTGCCGAGGTCGACCTCGCCCTGCGGGGCGCCCGCTTCCGGGCTCTCGGCGGGCGCCGTCCCCGTCCCGACGGCGGAGACCGCGACGGCCGCGGCGGCGCCGGCCGCGACGATGCCCAGGCCGGCCTTGAGGGGCCAGCCGAAGCGGGTCCGCGCGCGGCGGCCCGCCGACGGGTCCGCGATCTCGCGGCGGAGGCGGCGCCGCCCCTCGTCCTCGGTCCGCTGGTTGGGGGGCTCGTTCAGCATCTCGGCGATCGCCTTCATCTCGTCCATGGTCAGTCTCCTTGCGTCGGGGCGAGGGCCGCCCGAAGCTTCTTGCGCGCCCGGCTCAACCGGGACCCGACCGTGCCGAACGGGATGCCGAGCACGGCCGCGACCTCCTGGTGGGACAGGTCCGCGAGCGCGACGAGCAGCACGACGTCGCGCTCCTTGCGGGACAGTCCGGCCAGGGCGCGGGCGAGGCCCGGCCGCATCCGCGCGGCCGACACGGCGGTCGCGACGCGGTCCTCGTGGCCGCCCGCGTCCGGTTCGGCGCCGAGCCGGGCCAGCGCCCGGTACCGGCGGGTCTCGGCCCGCCGGTGCTGCGCGACGAGGTTCGTCGCGATGCCGAACAGCCAGGGCCGGACGTCGCCCTTCGCGGGGTCGAACGCGGCCCGGCGGCGGAACGCGGCGAGGAACGTCTCGGCGACGACGTCCTCGGCGGCCTGCGCGCCGAGGCGTCCGGCGACGTACCGGTGGATCACCGGGAAGTGCCGGTCGTAGACGTCGGTGAACCGGTCGGGGTGGTCGAGGGACGCGGTGACGAGCGCGGCGTCGTCGATCTCGGGCGCGGCGGTCACGGGGCCGTCCGCGGGGTCCGCGGGCGGGGATCGTCGGGCATGTCACACCTCCGGGGGGATGGTCGTCACCCGTACTCCGCCGGTCCCGCGCCCCGCTTTCGCTTTCCGCCGGACGGGCGGAGGACGAGCGCGGCGAACAGCGCGCCGGACAGCGCGGCGGACAGCACGCCGACCAGCGCGCCCGCCAGCATCGCACCCGCCGCCGGACGGGCCCGGGTCAGTGCGGGGCGGGGCCGGTGGAGCGGCGGATGGCGAGGGAAGAGGCCAGGACGACCTGGTCGCCCGTCCGCATGGCGGCCCACCGCGCCGCCCACCGCGCCGCCCGCGCCCGGGCGCGGTGATCGGGGCCGGTCCGTCCGGTGGCGGCCGCGCAGTAGCCTCCTGCGCGGAACGGACGGAACGGACGGAACGGACGGAACGGAAGGCGCGACATGCCGGCAGACCGCGGCGACGCCGCACTCGACGACCCGGTGGGCGCGTCGCTGCGCGGCCGCCACGCGCACCTCGCCCGCCGGCTCGGCCGGGCCGCCGCCTACGTGCCGGACGTCGCGACGTTCGCCGCGGTGTCCGCCGACCCGGACGCCGCGGAGTGGGACGACCTCGCCCGGCTGCTCGGCCGCGGCGGACTCGCCGACATGTTCAGCAGTCCGGCGGTCCCGCCGCCGGACTGGGAGCCGGTCTTCGTCCTCGACGGGCTGCAGATGGTCTGGGACGGGCCTCCCCCGGAGGACGGGCCCGGCGCGGACGTCGTCGCGCTGGGCGCGGACCGCGTGCCCGAGATGCTCGACCTCGCCGAACGGACCCGGCCGGGGCCGTTCTGGCCGCGCACCCGCGAACTGGGCGCGTACGTCGGCGTCCGGGGGGACGGCGGGCTGGCGGCGATGGCGGGCGAGCGGCTCCGGCCGCCGGGCTGGACGGAGATCAGCGCCGTCTGCACCGCCCCCGAGGCGCGCGGGCGCGGCCTCGCCGCGCGGCTGGTGCGGGCGCTCGTCGCGCGCGCCGCGGCGCGCGGCGAACGTCCCTTCCTGCACGTGGCCGCCGCGAACACGGGTGCGGTCGCGCTCTACGAGCGGCTGGGCTTCGCGGTCCGCAAGCCCGTCACCTTCCGCGGGTTCCGCGTCCCCTGACCGCCGCCGGGCCGCCGGGGCTACTCGGCGTAGGGCTGGTCGGTGCCCTGGTCGCTGTAGCCGAGGCTCCAGATGTAGCCGTCCGGGTCGGCGAAGGTGCCGCCGTAGCCGCCCCACGGCAGCGGACCGGCGGGCTTGAGGACCGTGGCGCCGGCCTTCTCGGCCTCCGCCATCACCTCGTCGACCCGGGCCTCGCTGCGGACGACGTAGGTGAGGACGAGCCCGCTGAAGCCGCTGCCCTCGGGGCTCGTGCCGACCTGCTCGGCCAGTCCGTCGCGGCCGTAGAAGCCGACGGGCGACGCCCCGTCGGACTCGAAGAACACCGAGACGCCCCAGTCGTCCTTGATCTTCCAGCCGAGGCCCTCGGTGTAGAACCGCTTGGACGCCTCCATGTCGCGGACGCCGAGGAGGATCGAGCTCACGTGCGCCTTCATGTCCGTCTCCTTGCTGGTCGTGTTGCCGGTCGTGTCGGAGCGGTCTTCCCGACCGCCGTCCACGGCTCACGCTACGAACGCGCAGGGAGCGGGCGCTTCTCGATTCCTGATCGATCCGGTGGCCCGGACGCCGCGGGCGGGGGAGGAGTACCCCCGTTCGGGGGTGGCGTGGGTCACGCCGGTTGGCCAACGATGCTCCCGAGGTGTTCGTCCGGCCACGAGGAGAGACCACATGCCGGCAGTCGAGTTCCGCAGGGCGCGCGACTTCCTGCTCGAGAACCGCGACGACTACGCGGTGGCGTACGAGCGGTTCCGGTGGCCGGTGCTGACCGGCTTCAACTGGGCCGTCGACTGGTTCGACCGGATCGCCGAGGGGAACGACCGGCCCGCGCTGTGGATCGTCGAGGAGGACGGGACGGAGGCGAAGTTCTCGTTCGCCGACCTGTCGCGGCGGTCGAACCAGGTCGCGAACCTGCTGCGCGAGAACGGGGTGCGGCGCGGCGACCGGGTGATCCTGATGCTCGGCAACCAGGTCGAGCTGTGGGAGACGGTGCTCGCCGCGATGAAGCTCGGCGCGGTGATGATCCCCTGCACGCCGCTGCTCGGGCCCGCCGACCTGCAGGACCGGGTGACGCGCGGCGCGGCGAAGCACGTGGTGGCGGGCGCGGAGCACGCCGGGAAGTTCGCCGGGCTGGAGGGCGACTTCACGCGGATCGCGGTGGGCGCGCCCGTCGAGGGGTGGGTTCCGTACGCGGACGCGTACGGGCTCGCCGAGGAGTTCGTCCCGTATGGGCAGACGATGTCGGGCGACACGCTCCTGCTGTACTTCACGTCCGGGACGACCGCGAAGCCGAAGCTCGTCGAGCACACGCACGCGTCGTACCCGGCGGGGCACCTGTCGACGATGTACTGGATCGGCCTGCGGCCGGGCGACGTCCACCTGAACATCTCGTCGCCCGGGTGGGCGAAGCACGCGTGGAGCAACATCTTCGCGCCGTGGGACGCCGAGGCATGCGTGTTCATCTTCAACTACACGCGGTTCGACGCGGACCGGCTGCTCGACACGATCGAGCGGTGCGGCGTCACGAGCTTCTGCGCGCCGCCGACCGTGTGGCGGATGCTGATCCAGGCCGACCTGGGCCGGCTGGGCACCCCGCCGCGCGAGGTGGTGGCGGCGGGCGAGCCGCTGAACCCCGAGGTGATCGAGCGGGTGAAGGACGCGTGGGGCCGCACCATCCGGGACGGCTTCGGGCAGACGGAGACGACCGTGCAGATCGCGAACACGCCGGGGCAGCCGGTGAAGCCGGGGTCGATGGGGCGGCCGGTGCCGGGCTACCGGGTGGCGCTGATCGACCCGGTGACGGGCAAGCCCGGCGACGAGGGAGAGATCTGCCTGGAGCTGGAGGACCGGCCGCTCGGGCTGATGGTCGGGTACCACGGCGACGAGGACCGGACGGCCGAGGCGATGGCGGACGGCTACTACCACACGGGCGACATCGGCTCCCGCGACGCGGACGGCTACATCACCTACGTCGGGCGGGCCGACGACGTGTTCAAGGCGTCCGACTACAAGATCTCCCCGTTCGAGCTGGAGAGCGTGCTGATCGAGCACGAGGCCGTCGCGGAGGCCGCCGTGGTGCCGTCCCCCGACCCGGTGCGGCTCGCGGTGCCGAAGGCGTACGTGACGCTCGCGGCGGGCTGGGCGCCGGACGCCGCGACCGCGAAGGCGATCTTCGAGCACAGCCGGGCGCAGCTGTCCCCGTACAAGCGGGTCCGCCTGCTGGAATTCGGCGAGCTTCCGAAGACGATCTCCGGCAAGATCCGTCGCGTGGAACTGCGGACGAGCGAGATCGACAAGCATCCCGGCGCCGACGACCGGCCCGAGGGCGAGTTCCGTGAGGAGGACCTGCGATGACGCTCTCGTACGCGTCCGGCGCGTCGAAGGCGCCGCTGCTCGGCGACACCATCGGCACGAACCTGGACCGGACCGTCGCCCTGCATCCCGACCGGGACGCGGTGGTCGAGTACGCGACCGACCGGCGCTGGACGTACGCGCGGTTCGCCGCCGACGTCGACGCGGTCGCGCTCGGCCTGCACGCGCGCGGCATCCGCAAGGGCGACCGGGTCGGGATCTGGGCGCCGAACTGCGCCGAGTGGATGCTCGTGCAGTACGCGACGGCGAAGCTCGGCGCGATCCTCGTGAACATCAACCCGTCCTACCGGGTGCACGAACTGGAGTTCGTCCTGAACCAGGCGGGCGTCCGCACGCTGGTCGCGACGCCGGTGTTCAAGACGTCCGACTACGCCGGGATGATCGACCAGGTGCGGCCGCGCTGCAAGCGGCTGACGGACGTGCTGCTGATCGGCACCGCGGAGTGGGACGGGCTGCTGGAGACCGGGCGGGCGGCGGACGCCGCGGTGCTCACGGAGATCGGCGCGACGCTCAGCGCCGACGACCCGATCAACATCCAGTACACGTCGGGGACGACCGGGTTCCCGAAGGGCGCGACGCTGTCGCACCACAACATCCTCAACAACGGCTACTTCGTCGGCGAGCTGTGCGGCTACGACGAGGAGGACCGCGTCTGCGTGCCGGTGCCGTTCTACCACTGCTTCGGCATGGTGATGGGGAACCTGGCGGCGACGAGCCACGGCGCCTGCGTCGTGATCCCGGCGCCCGCGTTCGACGCGCGCGCGACCATCCAGGCGGCGGCGTCGGAGCGGTGCACGTCCCTGTACGGGGTGCCGACGATGTTCATCGCGGTGCTGAACGAGCCGTCGCTGAACTCGGCGGACCTGTCGGGCCTGCGCACCGGGATCATGGCGGGGTCGCCGTGCCCGGTGGAGGTGATGAAGCAGGTCATCGAGGGGCTGGGGATGGCGGAGGTCGCGATCTGCTACGGGATGACGGAGACGTCGCCGGTGTCGACGCAGACCCGGGCGGACGACACGCTGGACCGCCGCGTGTCCACGGTCGGGACCGTCCACCCGCACCTGGAGGTCAAGGTCGTCGACCCGGCGTCGGGCGCGACGGTCCCGCGCGGGACGCCCGGTGAGCTGTGCACGCGCGGCTACTCGGTCATGCTCGGCTACTGGGAGGAGCCGGAGAAGACGGCCGAGGTGATCGACGCGGCGCGCTGGATGCACACCGGCGACCTCGCGGTGATGGACGACGAGGGGTACGTCAACATCACCGGCCGGATCAAGGACATGGTGATCCGGGGCGGCGAGAACGTGTACCCGCGGGAGATCGAGGAGTTCCTCTACACCCATCCCGACATCGTGGACGCGCAGGTCATCGGCGTCCCGGACGAGCGGTACGGGGAGGAGCTGATGGCGTGGGTGCGGCTGCGGGACGGCGCGCCGCCGCTGACCGCCGAGGCGCTCCGGAAGTTCTGCGACGGAAAGCTCGCCCGGTACAAGATCCCCCGGTACGTGCACATCGTGGACGAGTTCCCCATGACGGTCACCGGAAAGGTGCGGAAGGTCCAGATGCGGGCGGAAGCCGTCGACATCCTGGGCCTCGGCGACGCCGCGGCCGTGCGACACGCCTGAACGATCAGCGTCATCAGGGTTACGGGACGGCGCCTTCCGGTGCATGCTCGACACATGGAGGCGCGGTCATCGGAAGGGCGTCCCGCGGGCCCGGCCCCGGGACCGGACCCGGCGCGGGGCGGCGACGCGGGCGCGGTGCGGGCGGCGGTGCTGGCGCTGCACCGCGCGACGGGCCTGCCGATGGTGTTCGGCGGCGCGCTGACCGGCCGGGACCGGCTGCGCATCACCGAACTGGTCGGCGGCCGCACCGACTCGCTGAACGGGCTCGTCGTGCGGCACGGCTACGGGCTGGGCGGCAAGGCGATGGCGCTGGGCCGCCCCGCGTGGGTGAGCGACTACCCGCGCGCGGCGACGATCAGCCACGACTACGACCGGCCGGTGGGCCGCGAGGGGCTGCTGTCGATCGTGGCGGTGCCGATCGTGGTGCGGCGCCGCGTCCGGGGCGTCCTGTACGGGGCGCTGCGGGAGCCGCTGGGGCTGGCCGACCGGGTGGTGGGCGCGGCGATGCAGACCGCCCGCGACGTCGAGCAGGACCTCGCCGTCCGGGACCGGGCGGACGAGGCGCTGACCCGGCTGCGGCCGGGCGAGGAGGATTCGGCGGCCCGCTGGGAGGAGGTCCGCGCGGTGCACGCGGAGCTGCGGGCGCTGGCCGAGCGGGTGGACGATCCGGTCACCCGGGACCGGCTGCGGGAGGCGACGCTGCGGCTCGCCGCGGCGGGCCTGGCCGAGCCGGCGGCGGACGCCGACGCGGGGCGGGCGCCGCGGCCGGTGCTGTCGCCCCGCGAGCTGGACGTCCTGTCGTACGTGGCGATGGGCTGCACGAACGCGGAGGCGGCGACGCGGCTCGGGCTGGTGCCGGAGACGGTGAAGAGCTACCTGCGGTCGGCGATGCGCAAGCTCGACAGCCACACCCGCATGGAGGCGGTGGCGGCGGCGCGGCGCGCCGGGCTGCTGCCCTGACCGCCCGGACGGGTGCCGGACGGGTGTGTTCGATCGGGCCCGGCGACGGGGTCAGGACGCGCGGGTGCACGCCCGTCGCCGCGGTTCGGCCCCCGCGGTCGTCCCGCTCGACGGATCGTCACCGCGCGGCTGCGCCGGGCCGTGATCGCCCGGTCGTCCCGCCGCGTGCGCGGCGCGGACGTCCGGCCCCCGATGCGTTCGCAACGGTAACACCTCCATGACCTGGCGTGTCCGGGAAATGCACCGATTTCGGGGGCCGGACGGGCTCCGGCGTCCGGTGTCCGGCGGCTAGACGAACGCGCTGACGAGCAGCGCCATCGCGAAGCCGACGACGGACAGGATCGTCTCCAGGACGGTCCAGGTCTTCAGGGTGTCGCGGACCGACATGTTGAAGTACCGGGAGATGATCCAGAAGCCGCCGTCGTTGACGTGCGACGCGATGATCGAACCCGCGGAGATCGCGATGGCGATCAGCGCGATGCCCGCCTGCGAGTGGCCGCCGCTCTCCACGAGCGGCGCGACGATGCCGCCGGCGGTGACGATCGCGACGGTCGCGGAGCCCTGCGCGATGCGCAGCCCGCACGCGATCAGGTAGGCGAGCACGATCGTGGGCAGCCCCGCGTCCGACAGCGTCCCGGCGAGGGCCTCCCCGACGCCGGTCTCCGACACGACCTTGCCGAAGAACGCGCCGCCGCCGATGACCAGCAGGATCATGCCGACGGGACGCAGCGACGCGGTCGCGGTGTCGCGCAGTTCGGCGCCCGTGATGCCGCGCCGGATGCCGAGCAGGTACATCGCGAGGAGCACGGCGATGGTGAGCGCGACGACCGGGTTCCCGAGGAAGGTGAGGACGGGCAGGACGGCCGCGTCCTCCCACCACACGGTGCCGAACGTGGCGAGCAGGATCAGCAGGAGCGGGACGGCGATGATGAGCAGCACGGCGCCGAGCGACGGCTCCGCCTGGGCCTTCGCGGGCGTCCCGCCGTCCTCGCCGGCCTCCGGGCCCTTCTTCTCCCCGACGACGAACTCGTCGGGGACCTCGACGATGACGCGCTTGCCGATCCAGGCGCCCCACGCGACGCCCGCGACCAGGAACGCGGGGATGCCGCAGATCAGGCCGAAGATGATCAGCCAGCCGAGCGGGACGCCGAGCAGCCCGGCCGCGGCGACCGGGCCCGGGTGCGGCGGCAGGAAGGCGTGCGTCATCGACAGCCCGGCGAGCAGCGGCATCGCGTACAGGACGAGCGACCGCCCGCCCCGCTTCGCCGTGATGTAGATCAGAGGTGCCAGGACAAAAATGCCTACATCGAAAAAGACGGGGATGCCGAAGATGAGGCCGGCCAGGCCCATGGCGAGGGGGGCGAAGCGTTCGCCGACGAGCCCGAGGAGCCGCCGCGTCAGCACGTCCGCGCCGCCGGACCGTTCCAGGACGGCGCCGAGGATCGTGCCGAGCCCGACGATCGGCGCGATGTGCCCGAGCAGCCCGCCGAACCCCGTCTCCAGGATCGAGTCGCCGGACTTCAGCGCCGTCCCGACGATCTGCTCGACGCTCAGCCCCGCGACGAGCGCGAGCGCGAGACCGGAGACGACGAGGGCGATGAACGGTTCCAGCTTGACCTTGATGATCAGGAAGAGCAGGACCGCGATGGACAGGGCGCACAGCAGCAGCAGGCCGCCCGTCTCATGTTGCAGCCAGTGGACCATGGTGACCTTTCCGGGGGTGGGCGAGGGGTGGCGGGGGGTTCAGCGGGTCGCGCCGTCCGGGGCGCGGCGCAGCGACCGCCCGGGGAGCGCGCCGGTGCGGGCGCCGTCGTCGATGACCGCGGTCCCGCCGACGAACACGTACGGGACGCCGTCGGGGCGCCGCCGCGGCTCGTCGAACGTGGCGGTGTCGCGGACCGTCGCCGGGTCGAACAGCACGAGGTCGGCGTGGTACCCGGGCCGGACGAGCCCGCGGTCGGCCAGCCGCAGCCGCCGGGCGGCCCGGCCGGTGAGGTGCGCGACGCACTCCTCCAGCGACAGGACGCCCTGCTCGCGGACGTAGCGGCCGAGGTAGCGGGGGAACGTGCCCCACGCGCGCGGGTGCGGCTTCGCCGCCGCCAGCAGGCCGTCGGACCCGCCGGTGTGGCACGGGTGCCGCATGATCGCCTGGACGTTCTCCTCGTGCCCGACGTGCTGCAGGATCGTCGTCGCGAGGTCGTCCGCGAGGAGCCGCTCGCAGTAGACGTCGAACGCCGCTCGCCCGGTCTCGGCGGCGAGGCCGGCGATCGTCCGCCCGACGACCCGCGGATCCGGGGAGCCGGAGATCTCGATCGTCTCCCATTCGGACGGGACGCCGTGGCAGCCGTCGGAGCCCTCGACCTCCATCGCGTGCCGGATCCGGGCGCGCTCGTCCGGGTCGGTGAGCCGGGCCCGCAGCGCGTCCGGGCCGCCCGCCGACGCCCAGCTCGGCAGCAGCGCGGCGAGCGTGGTGGAGCCGGGGAGGTACGGGTAGGTGTCGAGGCTGATGTCGCAGCCGTCGGCGACGGCGGCGTCGAGCAGCCCGAGCAGTTCCCCGGCGCGGCCCTTGTTGACGCCGAAGTTCATGGTGGCGTGGGCGAGGTGCAGGGCGCAGCCGGTGCGGCGCGACAGCTCCACCATCTCGGCGTACGCCTCCAGCGCGCCCGCCCCGTACGAGCGGTGGTGCGGGGCGTAGAACCCGCCGAGGGACGCCACGACGCGGAGCAGCTCGGCGAGTTCGTCGCCGTCCGCGTACATGCCGGGCGTGTAGGTGAGGCCGCTGGACATCCCGACGGCGCCCTCGCGCATGCCGTCCGCGACCAGCTCGCGCTGCCGGTCGAGCTCCGCGGGCGTGGGCGCGCGGTCGTCCCAGCCCATCGCCAGCATCCGGACGGCGCCCTGCGGAACCAGGTAGCAGGCGTTGACGGCGATACCGGCGTCGAGCCGGTCGAGGTACCCGCCGACGCTCCGCCACGACCAGTCGAAGCCGTCCGGGTCGCCGTTCCAGCCGGCGATGGTGCGGCGGATCTGCGGGAGCGTCGTGTCGTCGGCGGGCGCGTACGACAGGCCGTCCTGCCCGAGGACCTCCAGCGTGACGCCCTGGCTCACCTTGGCGACGTGGTCGGGTTCGGTGAGCAGCGCCAGGTCCGAGTGGGCGTGCATGTCGATGAAGCCGGGCGCGAGGACGAGGCCGGCGGCGTCGATCGTCCGGCCGGGGCCGGTCAGCCGGTCGCCGATCTCGGCGATGCGGCCGTCCGCGATCCGCACGTCGGCGGCGCGGCCCGGCGCGCCGGTGCCGTCCACGACCGTCGCGCCCCTCACGACCGTCATCAGAACCACGTCCTGACGAGGTCGACGACGCGCGGATGCTCGGCGTCCGCGTCGTCCACGACGGGGATCAGCGTCCACTTGTCGAACGCGGTGCACGGGTGCGAGAGGCCGAGCCGGACGACGTCGCCGACCTCGACGGCCGCGTCCCGCAGGAAGCCGTGCTGGTCGTTGACGGCGGTGACGCGCGCCCCGGCCACCGGCGCGGCGCCCTTGCCGCGGACGCGCTGCGGTTCGGGCATCCCCTCGTCGTACGGGACGTCGCGCTTGCCGGCGTCGAGGAGCGCGAGGGCCGGTTCGGGGCGGGACACGACGCGCGCCCAGCCGTGCATCGCGGACCGCAGGCCCGCCCCGGACGTCCCGCGCGCGAAGGGCGAGATGCCCCGGTAGAAGCCGTCGTCGTGGATCACGTAGGCGCCCGACCGCAGGACGGTCCGGCCGTGCAGCGGCCCGAGCACCTCGACGACCTGGTCGAAGTAGGCGCTGCCGCCGGCCGTCACGACCGGCTCGTCCGTCTCGTAGTCGAGGCGGCGGTGCAGGTCCGCGACGCGGCGCAGGTAGGCGTCCACGGCGGCGCGGCTGCCGTCGGACGCGTCGTGCGCGAACGCGCCCTCGTAGCCGCCCGCCCCGGCGAGCCGCAGGGTGGGCGCGCGGCGGACCGCGTCCGCGACCGCCCGCGCCTCGGCGACGTCCCGGGCGCCCGTGCGTCCGTCCGGGCCGCCGAGCTCCACGATGACGTCCACCGGGCGGCTCACGCGCGCCGCCCGCAGCGCCGCGTCCATCAGCTCGACCGTCCGGACCGAGTCGGCCCACGACAGGAACGCGAACGCGGGGTCGGCGTCGAGCTGCGCGCCGAGCCACGCGAGCCCGGCCGGGTCGACGAGCGCGTTGGCGAGCATCAGCCGCCGGACGCCGAACGCGCGCGCCACCCGGAGCTGCGGGAGGTTCGCGAGCGTGATGCCCCACGCGCCCGCGTCGAGCTGCCGCCGCCACAGCGCCGGGGCCATCGTCGTCTTGCCGTGCGGGGCGAGGTCCACCCCGGCGTCGCGGGTCCAGGCCGCCATCGCGGCGACGTTGTGCTCGAGGGCGCCGGCGTCGAGGGTCAGCAGCGGCGTGCCGAACGCGTCGAGCGGGAGCGGGTCGGCGCGCACGTCCGCGACCGACATGCCGTCCGCGGACGCGGGTACCGCCTTGAAGCGCCAGTCGAGCCGCTCGCCCCCGAGCGCGTCCACCGCCGCACCGTCGATGCTCTCCGCCATCTGACCTCCCTCATTGCACTGTATGCAACGTACATTGCATTATGTGCTGCAGTGGTTGTAACATCACCGCCCGGAACCGGTCAACAGTGGAGAGGGCGATGGAACCGACGGCCGTCTGCGTGGGCGAGACGATGGCGGTCCTGCTGCCCGAGCGGCCGGGACCCCTCGAGGACGTCCCCGCGTTCCGCCAGTCCTGCGGCGGCGCCGAAGCCAACGTCGCCCGCGGCCTCGTCGCCCTCGGCGTGCCCGCCGCCTGGGCCGGCCGCGTCGGCGACGACGGGTTCGGCCGCCGCGTCGTCCGCGAGCTCGCCGCCTCCGGCGTCGACGTCCGCGGCGCCGCCGTCGACCCCGAGCGCCCCACCGGCCTGTACGTCAAGGAGGCCGGACCGTCCGGCAGCGTCCTGCACTACTACCGGGACGGCTCCGCGGGCTCGGCGATCGGCCCCGGCATGCTCGACGACCCCGTCACCGGGCCGCTGATCGCCGGCGCGCGGCTCGTCCACCTGTCCGGCATCACCGCGGCCCTCTCGGACTCCGCGCTCGCCCTCGCCCGCGCGCTCCTCGCCCGCCCCCGCGGCCACCTCGTCAGCTTCGACCTGAACTGGCGCCCCGCGCTCTGGCGGCACCGCGACCCGTCCGTCCTGCGCGAACTCCTCGACGCCGCCGACATCGTCATGCTCGGCGCCGACGAGGCCGCCGCCGTCCTCGGCACCTCCGACCCGGACGCGCTCCGCGCGCTGCTCCCCGGACCGTCCACGCTCGTCGTCAAGGACGACGCGCACCGGGCGGTCGCCGTCACCCGCGAGGGCGCGGTCACCGAGCCCGCGCTGCGCGTCGAGGTCGTCGAGCCGGTCGGCGCCGGGGACGCCTTCGCCGCCGGATACCTGGCCGCTACCCTTCGGGGGTACGGCCCGCGGCGCCGCCTCCGGCTCGGCCACCTCACCGCCGCCGCCACGCTCGTCGTGCCCGGCGACCACGGGCCCCCGCCCCCGCCGGACCTCGTGGAGGCCCTCCTCTCCGCGTCCCCGGACGCGTGGGCGGGCACCACCGTGCGCGCCTCGGGCATCACCCGCCCGGTGGAGGAGACGACCCCATGAGCCAGAGTCTCGCGCGCGCGCTCGGCATCCTGATCGAACTCGGCGACGGCCCCCGCAACCTGGACGAACTCGCCGCGACCGCGGGCGTCCACAAGACGACCGTCATGCGCCTCCTGCGGACGCTCGAAGCGGAGCGGTTCGTCCACCGCGACGGCGACCACCGCTTCCACCTCGGCTCCCGCATGTTCGCGCTCGCCCGCGCGTCCCTCGAGCAGCACGGCATCCGCGACGTCGCCGCCCCGCACCTCGCGCGGCTCAACGAGTCCACCGGGCAGACGATCCACCTCGGCGTCCTGGACGGCGACGACGTCATCTACCTCGCCAAGTACGACTCCCGGCACGCGATCCGCATGTACTCGCGCGTCGGGCTGCCGATGCCGCTGCACGCCACCGCGATCGCGAAGGTCCTCCTCGCCGACCTCCCCGCGCCCCGCCGCCGCCGCATCGCCGAATCGCTCGAGTACACGCGCTTCACCGAGCACACGATCACCGGCCCCGGCGAGCTGCTCGCCGAACTCGACCGCGTCGCCGAGCAGGGCCACGCCATGGACGACGCCGAGCACGAGACGTTCATCCGCTGCGTCGGCGCCCCCGTCCGCGACGCGTCCGGCCGCGTCGTCGCCGCCGTCTCGATCTCCGTGCCCGAGGTCGTCCTCGACCGGGACGGCGTCCTCGCCCTGCTCCCCGACCTCCTCGCCACCGCCCGCGCCATCTCCACCGATTACGGACACACGGAAGGAAACCCGGAATGAGCGACAAGACGCAGATCACCACGACGGGCGCCCCGGCCGCCGCCTGGGCCTTCTCCCAGGGCGTCCGCAAGGGCCCGCTCCTCCAGGTGTCGGGCCAGGGCCCCCAGGACCCCGAGACCGGCGAGTACGTCCACGAGGGCGACGTGAAGGCCCAGACCACGCGCGTCCTCGAGAACCTCAAGGCCGTCCTCGAAGCCGGCGGCGCGAGCGTCGAGGACGTCCTCATGTTCCGCGTCTACCTCAAGACCCGCGACGACTTCCCCGCCATGAACGAGGCGTACGGCGAGTTCGTCAAGGCCAACTGCCCGAGCGGCGTCCTCCCCTGCCGCACCACCGTCGCGGTCGAACTCCCCCACCCGTCCATGCTGGTGGAGATCGACGCCCTCGCCTGCGTCGACTAACGCCTGTGGACAACGGCGGCATGCCCGTAGCCCGGGCAGGCCGCGACCGCCTGTTTGGTGGCGCACTTCCACCTCGTCCAGGCCGCGCGTCCGCACCTGGAAGCGGGCGACGCCATCATCGCGACCGCTTCGGAGGAAGCGCTCAAGGGCAGCGACACGATGATCGACTACGCCGCCAGCAAGGCCGCCATGGTCAACTTCACCAAGTCGATCGCCTTCCACCTGGCCAAGGACGGCATCCGCGCGAACATCGTGGCGCCGGGCCCCACCTGGACCGTGCTCAACATCGCCGACCGGAACATGCCCCAGGACGGCCTCGCCGAGCTCGGCAGCGAGGGCCCGACGGGACGCGTGGGCCAGCCGGAGGAGATCGCGCCGGCCTACGTCTACCTGGCCTCGGAAGCGGACTCCAGCTACACCGCGGGCGAGATCATCGGCGTCACCGGCGGCCTGACCACCACCCGCTGACCCCTCGGCGGGCACGCCGCCCCAGCCGGTGATCACGGAGCCGAAACGACCCGGCCCGCCTCTTCCGGCCCCGCCTACTGGGTCGGGCGGTGGAGGCGGCCGGTGGCTACGAGCTCCAGGGTCAGCAGGACGGCGATGGCCTCGACGGCCAGGAGGCCGATGAGGACGAGGAGCTGGACGGCGCCGGCCTCGACGGGGTCGGCGCCGCCGAGGAGGACGCCGACGAACGCGCCCGGGAGGGTCACCAGGCCGACCGTGCGGGTCTGGTCCAGGACGGGGAACAGGGCGAGGGCCGCGGCCGGGCGGGCGACCTCGAGGGCCGCGTCGCGTGGGGGCAGGCCGAGCGCGAGGCCCCCCTCGTACTCGCCGCGCCGGGTGTCGAGTTCGTCCAGGGCGCGGCGGCCGGTCAGGCCGGTCGAGGTCATCGCGCCGCCGATCAGGATCCCGGCGATCGGCAGGACCGCCACCGGGCGGGACGGGACGGCGCCCGAGCCGACGAGGAGCGCCAGGACCGGTGCGACGCCGGCGGCGATCGGGGCCGCCGTCCACCAGCCGGGGCCGCGCGTGCGGCCGGTGATGCGGCGGCCCGCCGTGGCGACCGCCACGACCACCATCCCGAGGATGAACAGGGCCGTTCGGCCCGCGCTCTCCAGGACCGCCGCGATCAGCAGGGAGACCGCGGCGAGCTGCACCGCCGCGCGGACGGACGCGACGACCACGTCGCGGCCGACGCCCAGGCCGCCGAACCGGGCGAGGAGCGCGGCCGCCGCCGCGAGCGCCAGGAGGACCAGCCCGAGCACGGGGCCGATCTCCGGTGCCGCGCTCGTCACGGGGTCCATCTTCCCCTTTCACCACGAAAATGATCACAGCGGTCCCGTCCGCCGATACCGTTGGACGCGTGGTGGACGACGAGACGACCGGGACGTCCCGCCGTCGGGCCCTCTGGCTGCTGGGGGCCGTCGCGGGCCTCGCCCTCGCGGCCGACGAGGTGCGCCCCCGGCACGGTTACCGGACGGCGCAGGCGGACGTCGTCCCGGCGAGCCCGGCCGTGGATCCGGCGCCGACCCCGCACCCGACGCTGCGTCCCGCGAGCTGGACGCCCGGGCGGCTGGCGGCGCTGGAGGACCCGGTGCGGGAGCTGACGCAGCTGTCGCCGCCGCCGCCCGCGAAGACGATCGCGCTGACCATCGACGACGGGCCGCACCCCGAGTGGACGCCGCGGATGCTCGACCTGCTCGCCGAGCACGACGTCCGCGCGACGTTCTTCATCATCGGCGAGCAGGTCGCCGAGCACCGGGCGCTGACGCGGCGGATCGCCGACGCGGGCCACCAGATCTGCAACCACACGATGCACCATCCGCTGAGCATGGGCGGCCTGTCGGCGCGCGAGGTCCGCGAGGAGGTCGTGGAGGCCCACGACCGCATCGCGGACGCGACGGGCGTCCTGCCCGGCTACTTCCGCGCGCCGGGCGGGAACTGGACCGAGCGGGTCATGGACGTGATCGCCGAGTACGGGATGCTGCCCATCGACTGGTCCATCGACCCCCGGGACTGGTCCCGCCCCGGCGCCGGCCGCGTCCGCGACCGCCTGCTGGAGGCCGGGGACGGCGACATCCTGCTGTGCCACGACGGCGGCGGCGACCGCTCGCAGACGATCAAGGGGCTGCGGAAGGCGATCCCGGTGCTGAAGCGGCGCGGCCTGACCTTCGCGACGCTCTGACCGTCAGGGGGACGTGAGCGGTTCGTCCCCGTACGCCCGGTGGAGGAGCGCGAGGAAGTCGCGGGCCTCGGGGAGCGCGGCGTCCTCGATGCGGTGCACCGCGACGCCCGCTGTCCACGAGTTCATGACGACGGCCCCGGCGAGGGACGGGACGTCGGCGGGGGTGACCGCGGCGACCCGCTGCGGGACGCCGAGCGCGTCGAGCCTGCGGCGGACGATGCCCATCGTCGTCCCGGTCAGCATCGCGGCGTCCGGCCACACGACCGCGGAACCGTCCCAGAAGGCGAGGTTCCAGATCGTGCCTTCGCTGAAGCGCCCCCGGCGGTCGACGAACGCGGCGTCGTCGAAGCCCCGCGCGGCGGCCCGCCGCAGGTGGTAGGTCTTGCCGACCTCGCCGACGTGCTTCACCGCCGGGAGGTCCCGCTCGTGCTCGACGGCGGCGAGCGCCAGCGGGCCCTCCGGTCCGGACGCGGGCGGCCCGGAGCGGACGAGCACGCGGGGCTCGGCGTCGGCGGCGGTGAACTCGCCCGCCGCACCGAACACGGTCGCCGTCAGCGACACGTCCGCCGGGCCGTCCGCGAGCGCCGTGCGAAGCAGCTCGCGGACGCGTTCGTCCGGTACCGCCCGTCCGAACATCTCGACCGACGCGTTCCGGAGCCGCTCCAGGTGCAGGTCGAGGCCCCGGACGCCGCCGCCGCGCACCTGCATCGCGGTGAAGTGCGCGTATCCGGCGAACGCCAGCGGGTTCAGCTCCGCCGCGGTCGCCGTCCGTCCGTCCAGGTGCGCCACGTACTCGCTCATCGTCGTTCCCCCCATGTCTCGCGGCTGCTGTCGGGGACGACTCTGCCGCCGCCGGACGGGGGCGGCCAGTGCCCCGTCCGTCGTGCGACCGCCGGTCCTGCCACTGGCAGGGTCAGGCAGCCGGGCGCGCGACCGGCGACAATGGACGCCATGGACGATCGTCAGGCCACGCAGGAGTTCGACACCCCCGACGCGGCGTCCGCGTCCGCTTCGCTGGATCCGCATGTCGAGCTCGGCGAGTTCCTGCGGAGCCGGCGCGGGCGGCTGACGCCGGAGGAGGTCGGGCTGCCGGAGTTCGGGCGGCACCGGCGGGTGCCGGGCCTGCGGCGGGAGGAGCTCGCGCAGCTCGCCGGGGTGTCGGTCGCGTACCTCACGCGGCTGGAGCAGGGCCGCGCCCACAACGCGTCCGCGGAGGTGCTGGACGCGCTCGCCCGCGCGCTGCGGCTCACCGCGACCGAGCGCACCCACCTGAACCACCTGGCCCGGTGCCGCCACCACGGCGGCGAGGCGGAGGCCGAGGAGGTGCGGCCCGGGCTGCGGGCCATGCTCGCCGCCCTGGACGGGACGCCCGCGTACGTGACGGGACGCCGCACGGACGTCCTCGCGTGGAACGCGCCCGCCGCGGCCCTGTTCGGCGACTTCGCCGGCGGCAACCTGGCCCGCCTGGTGTTCCTGCGGCCCGACCCCCCGTTCGCGGACCCGGAGGCGGAGGCGGCCGACGCCGTCGGCGCCCTGCGGCGGGACGCGACCTGCCACCCGGACGACCCGCGGCTGGCGGCGCTCGTCGGGGAGCTGTCGCTGCACAGCGCGGACTTCGCGCGCCTGTGGGCGCGGCACCACGTCGAGGAGCGCGCCCACGGGACGCGGCGGCTGCGGCATCCGCTGGTCGGCGGCCTCGACCTCGCGTTCGAGACGTTCCGGCTGCCCGACGGCTCCGAGCAGACGCTGACCGTCCACCACGCCCCGCCGGGGTCCGCCGCCGCCGACCACCTGCGGTTCCTCGCAAGCTGGGGCGGCGGAGCGTCCTAGCCGGGGGTGTACTTGAGTACACCCCCTGTCCGGTGTCCGGGCACACTGTGCCGTGGAGGCGTCCGCCGGAGACTTGACTCGGTGACGATGCCGAGGCGGACGGAGGAACCGGTGAACGGTCAACTGGTCGGAGAGACGCGGTGGCAGGCCCACGCGCGCGCTCCGTGGCGAGGGTTCCGGCTGGGGCTCCTGGGCGTCCCCGCGTTCTTCGTGGGCGCCTGGTTCCTCACCGCCTTCTCGATGGTCTCGCTCGCGATCGGGGTGCTGCTGTTCCCGTCCGCGGTGGACCTCGCGCGCCGGACGGCGGACGTGTACCGGCGGCTCGTCGAACGGTGGACGGGCGTCCGCATCGACCGCCCGTACCTGCCCGACCCCCCGCCGGGCGAGGACGGGATCAAGGGGCGGGTGCGGCTGTTCACCGCCCGGTTCCAGGACCCCGCGACGTGGCGCGACTACCTGTGGCTCCTCGCCGACCCCCTCGTCGTGTTCTTCACGGCGGCGCTGCCCGGCTGGCTGATCCTGTACGGGATCTGGGGCTACCTCCTCGCCGGGTTCGCGGGCGGAGTGATCGCGGACGCCGGCGGCAGCGACTGGTACGCGTGGGTCCACGTCACGACCGGGTACGGGACGGACGCCGGCGCGCGTGCGACGACCGTCGCCCTCGCGACCGTGTTCATCGCCGCCGGGCTCCTGCTGGGCCCGCGGATGCTCGGCGTGTACGGGCGGTGGGCGCAGACGCTGCTCGGGCCGACGGAGAAGTCGCGGCTGGCGCTGCGGGTCCGGCACCTGACGGAGTCGCGGTCGGAGGCCGCGGACGCGTCCGCGGCGGAGCTGCGGCGGATCGAGCGGGACCTGCACGACGGGGCGCAGGCGCGGCTCGTCGCGATGGGGATGAGCCTCGGCGCGATCGAGCACCTCCTCGACCGGGACCCGGAGAAGGCGCGGATGCTGCTGGCGCAGACCCGCGAGTCGTCCGCGAAGGCCCTGCACGAGCTGCGGGACCTGGTCCGCGGCATCCACCCGCCCGTCCTCGCCGACCGGGGCATCGGGGACGCCGTCAAGGCGCTCGCCCTCGACCACCCGATGCGCGCCGAGGTCGCCGTGGACCTCGACGGGCGGCCCGAGCCGCCGGTGGAGTCCGCCGCGTACTTCGCGGTGTCGGAGATCCTCACCAACGCCGCGAAGCACTCCGGCGGGACGCGGCTGTGGATCGACGTGCGGCACGAGGACGGCATGCTGCGGATCTCCGTCACCGACGACGGGCGCGGCGGCGCGTCCCTCGACGGCGGCACCGGGCTGCGCGGCGTCGAGCGGCGGATCGGTACATTCGACGGCGTTCTCGCCCTCAACTCCCCCGCGGGCGGACCGACGATCGTGACCCTGGAGCTGCCGTGCGCGTTGTCCTCGCCGAAGACCTCGCCCTCCTGAGGGAGGGCCTGGTCAGCCTGCTTGAGGCGCACGACTTCGAGATCGCCGCGGCCGTCGACAACGGGCCGTCCCTGCGCAGGGCACTGCTCGACCACCGCCCGGACGTGGCGGTGGTCGACGTGCGGCTGCCGCCGTCGTTCACCGACGAGGGCCTGCAGGCGGCGCTGGAGGCCCGCCGGCACGTCCCGGGCCTGCCGGTGCTGGTGCTGTCGCAGTACGTCGAGCAGCTGTACGCGCGGGAGCTGCTGGCGGACGGCGGCGGCGGGATCGGCTACCTGCTGAAGGACCGGGTGTTCGACGCCGCCCAGTTCGTCGACGCGGTCCGGCGGGTCGCGGCGGGCGGCACCGCGATGGACCCGGAGGTCGTGTCGCGGCTCATCGCGGGCGGCACCCGCGGCACGCCCCTCGCCCGGCTGACGCCCCGCGAGACCGAGGTGCTCGAACTGATGGCGGAGGGCCGCTCGAACGCCGCCATCGCCGAACGCCTCGTCGTCACCGAACGGGCCGTCACCAAGCACACCGCGAACATCTTCGCGAAGCTCGACCTGCCGGTGACCGCCGACGACAACCGCCGCGTCCTGGCCGTCCTCGCCTACCTGAACCGCTAGGGCGTCCAGGGGAACTCGGGGGCGCGGCGCTCCAGGAACGCCGCGACGCCCTCCCGCAGCTCGCCGCTGCCGTCCATCTCCGCGAGCCAGCGGGCGGCCCGGCCGCGGACGTCGCCGCCCGCGGCGACCGCGTCCACGATGTCCTTCGTGGCGCACTGCGTCAGCAGGGACCGGGACGCGAGCGTCGCGGTGAAGTCCGCGATCCGCGCGGGCAGGTCGGGGACCACCTCGTTGAGGAAGCCGATGCGCAGGGCGTCGTCCGCGCCGATCAGCTCCGCCGAGAACAGCAGGTGCTTCGCCGCCGCCGGGCCGACCAGCCCGACGAGCCGCTCCGTGGCGGCCGCCGGGTAGACGATGCCGAGCCGCGCCGGGGTGATCCCGAACCGGGCGCCCGCCGCCGCGAACCGCAGGTCGCACGCCGCCGCGAGCTGGCAGCCGCCGCCGACGCACACGCCCTCGATCGCCGCGATCGTCGGCTTCCCGAACGCCGCGAGCGCCCGCTCCGCGACCGTCGACAGGTGCGTGTCGTCGTCCCGGTGGATGGCGTCGAGCTCCCCGATGTCGGCGCCCGCGCAGAAGTTCCCGCCCGCGCCCGTCAGCACCACCGCCCGGACGGACGCGTCCGCGGCGAGCCCGTCGAGGATCCGGGGCAGCTCGCGCCACATGTCGGCCGACATCGCGTTCCGCTTGCCCGGACGGTCGATCGTGATCGTCCCGATGCCCCCGGCGACCTTGCAGTGCAGCACCCGAGCATCGTAAAGGGAACCCCCGACCCTCGCCCGTACCAGGGTCGCCCTCCACCTACAGAAGGACTTTCTTACGCCCGCGCCACACACTCCAGACGGATTCCGAGACACCCCCTGTGAGGGAGGAATTCCGCCGCCGCTCAGCGGATTCTTGTAACTGGGCGGCTTTTAAGGAAACGGAGTCCGTGGTGCAGCAGAGCACACGCGCCTTCTGGACGATCGGCCTGGACGATCCGCTGGCGACCGTGCCCGACCGGGCCGGCGCCAAGGCGGCGAACCTCGCGCGGGCCGCGGGGCACGACCTGCCCGTCCTCCCCGGGTTCGTGATCCCCGTGCCGTGCGTGGACCGGCACGAGCGGTACGCCGACACCCACGACCTGCGGGTGGCGTGGGCGCGGCTGAGCCGCGACGGCGAGCGCGCCCTGGTGGTGCGGTCGTCGTCCACGCTGGAGGACGGCGAGGTCTCCTCGATGGCGGGCCGGTTCACGTCCGTCCTCGGCGTGGCCGGGTGGGCGGACTTCCGGCGCGCGGTCGACGAGGTCGCCGCGTCCGCGACGGGCCCGGGGACGATGGCGGTGCTCGTCCAGCCCGAGCTCGACGCCGCGTCCGGCGGGGTGATGTTCGGCGCCGACCCGGTCGACGGGCGCACCGACCGGGTGATCGTGTCGGCGGCGCCGGGCGGGCCGCAGGCGCTCGTCGGCGGCGAGGTCGACGGCACCCGCTACGACCTGACCCGCCGCGGCCGCCTCGTCGGCGCCGACCGCGACGGCGGCCCGCTCACGCCGCTCCAGCTCCGCCGCCTCGCCCGGCTGGCCGCGCGGACGGCGCACGTGTTCGGCGGCCCGCAGGACGTCGAGTTCGCGTTCGGGCACGACGGCCGCCTGTGGCTGCTGCAGAGCCGCCCGGTGACGGCGCTCGCCCCGCTCCCCCCGCGCGGCGCCGTCCTCCTCGGCCCCGGCCCGGTCGCCGAGACCCTCCCCGACCCGCTGTCGCCCCTGGAGGAGGACCTCTGGCTCGTCCCCCTCGACCGGGGCCTCGGCGAGGCCCTCGCCACCGCGGGCGCCGTCTCCCGGCGGGCGCTGCGCCGCGCCCCGACCGTCCGCGCCGTCGGCGGCCGCGCCGCCGCCGACCTGCGCCGCCTCGGCGCCGAACCGGCCCGCCGCCGGCGCCTCGACCCGCTGAACCCGCTGCCGCCGCTGCGCCGCCTGCGCGCCGCGTGGCGCGTCGGCCGGCTCCGCGCCGAACTCCCCGCCCTCGCCGCCGACATCGCCGCGGGCGTCGACGCCGATCTGGCGGCCGTCCCGTCCCTGCACGAACTCACCGACGCCGACCTGGCCGCCGCGCTCCACTGGACGCGCGCGACCCTCACCGCCCTGCACGGCCTCGAAGCCCTCGCCGGGACGCTCACCGCGCCCGAGACGGGCGACGGCGGCGCGACGGCCGCGGGCCACGGCCTCGCCGCGCTGGCGCGGGGCCGCGCCCGGGGCCACGCCGACGCACGCATCGTCGCGTCCGAACCGGGCGTCCTCACCCTCACCCCGCCCGCG
>NZ_QHJN01000263.1:0-6754 GCF_003947565.1 Actinomadura sp. WAC 06369
GGTGGCTGGCGGGCGGGTAGTGCGGGTGCTGGCAGTTTGAGAGGCGTGGGCGGCGCGCACGGAGCGGTAAGCCGGACGGCGGCTGTGCGGCTGGAGACGCTGGCTCGGGCGTCGCCTTGGGGCGAACCGTGACCGCTCAATCGCCTTCGGGCGGTGGGAGGCGGAGGACGACTCGGCGGGTGAAGCCGCCGCGTTCGGCGGCCTTGGCCGCGCGGCGGCGTTCCAGGTCGCCGGGGGAGAGTCCGTGGACGGCAGCGAGGGCGTGGACGACCTCCAAGATGTCGGCGAGTTCGTCGGGATCCGCGTCGGCGGTGTACTCGGTCACCTCCTCCGAGAGTTTGGCGCGCAGCAGGGACGTGTACTCGTCCTGCCCGGCGATACGGGTCTGCGGGGTCCGGCCGGAGCCGGTGATGATCTCCGGGATGCGGTCGCGGACCAGCTTCTCCGCCGGGGCGCCGCCGCCGTTTCGGCGGTCGAGCGCCTGGATCCACTGGACCGCGACCGCGGCCGTCTGCACGAGTTCGCCGCGCAGCAGGACCAGATCGGACTCCGCGAGGGCTTCGGAGAACTCCTCGGCCAGGATGTGCCGCCAAGCCAGCTCTCCGGACGCCGCGGCGTCCGCGCAGTCGCGCTTGGACTGATCGGCGCGCTCGGTGAACGCCGGTCCGGTGCCGTCCGGGAAGTCTTGGACGCCCCAGGTCCGCTCCTGGGCGTCGCGTTCGGCGGCGACGTCGGCCAGCACCTTCTGCAGAGACTCGTCCATGACAGGCGACGTTAGCCGCCGGGTACGGACGCGGCCGGTGTTCGGTCGGGTTCGCGGCTCAGCACCTGGTGGAGGGCCGAGGGCAGTTCGTCCCACAGCCAGTCGTTCAGGGTCCCGGGAAAGTCGGCGGGCTGCTCGATGGCCAGCCGCCCGGGACCGGCCTCGACCAGCCGTACGGTGACGGGGTCGCCGTCCCACATCGGCCGTCGGCCGCCCCAGAACTCGGCGAAGTCGGTGCCGGTCAGCGCCGGCTCGGACGTCACCGTGTGCCGGCCCGGATGCCGTCCGAGGGGAAGGAGCCGCTGCGCGGTGGTGCGCAGGACGTTCAGCGCCGCCACGTCCTGCGGGCAGGCCACGCCGGTGATCTCGAGTTCGGGGATCCCGAAGCGGCGCAGCCCGCGGGACCTGAGGCGGACGCAGGTGCAGTCCTCGCCGTCGTCGGCTTCGCAGCGCCCTCCGGCCCGGTAGGGCGGGAGGGACGCGCCGAGCCACCCGTCGGCGAGGACGAAGTCGCCGAAGTCGCCGGGGCGGGACGCGGGGAGGATCTGGTCCGTGTCGAGGTCGACGGGGACGCCGCAGACCTCCTCGGCGATCGCCAGGGCGGCGGCGCGCACGATGTGCGGCGCCGTCGGAAGATCGTCGACCCTGAGGACGGACGTGACACCGATGTGCCGGTCGGCCCGTTCGATCGCCTCGCCGTCGGCGGCGTCGACGCCGACCGCGCGGTGCAGCCGCCACGGCGCCGAGTCCGCCGGATGGATCGTGATCATCAGGCCGGGCGTCCCGAGGCGTTCCGCGGCGGCCTTCGCGTACGGCTCGGGCAGGGCCCGGCGGATCACGGCGGCGACGTCGCCGGGGGCCCGGTCCGCGGCGACGACGAACCGCGCGGTCGTCTCCTCGGGGACGGTGATCGTGACTGGCATGGCTGCCTCCTCGCGCTCGGCCGGTGTGGAACCCAGCCTCGGCGAGCACCGAGGGGCATGTAATCGGAAATCGAACCTGTGGATAAAGCGGGACGGCGGCGGGCGGGCAGGGCCCGTCCGCCGCCGTCCGGCGTGCGCCTCAGCGGGCGGACACGTCCACGTAGTGACGCTCGCCCGGGCCCACGTAGACCTGGCGCGGGCGGCCGATCTTGGTGGCGGAGTCGTTCATCATCTCGCGCCACTGCGCGATCCAGCCGGGCAGCCGGCCGAGCGCGAACAGGACGGTGAAGGCGTTCGTGGGGAAGCCCATCGCCTTGTAGATCACGCCGGTGTAGAAGTCGACGTTCGGGTAGAGCTTCCGCTCGACGAAGTAGTCGTCGCTCAGCGCGACCTCTTCCAGGCGCATGGCGAGGTCCAGCAGCGGGTCGGACTTGCCGAGCGCGTCCAGGACCTTGCCCGTCGCCTTCTTGACCACCGCGGCGCGCGGGTCGTAGTTGCGGTAGACGCGGTGGCCGAAGCCCATCAGCTTGACGCCGGGCTCCTTGTCCTTGACCCGGCGGACGAACGTCTCGATGTCGTCGCCGTCCTGGTGGATCCGCTCCAGCATCTCCAGGACCGCCTGGTTGGCGCCGCCGTGCAGCGGGCCGAACAGGGCGTCGACGCCCGCGGAGACCGACGAGAACAGGTTGGCCTGGCTGGAGCCGACGAGCCGCACGGTGGAGGTGGAGCAGTTCTGCTCGTGGTCGGCGTGCAGGACGAACAGCATGTCGAGCACCCGGACGATCTCCGGGTCGACCTCGTAGGGCTGCGTGGGCAGGCCGAACGTCATGCGCAGGAAGTTCTCGACGTACCCGAGGCTGTTGTCCGGGTAGAGCAGCGGCTGACCGTTGGACGTCTTGTACGCGTAGGCCGCGATCGTCGGGAGTTTGGCGATCAGCCGGATGCTGGACTGGTCGACCTGCTCCGGGTCGAAGGGGTCGAGGCTGTCCTGGTAGAACGTCGACAGCGCGCTCACCGCGGACGACAGCACCGCCATCGGGTGCGCGCGCCGCGGGAAGGCGGAGAAGAACGCGCGGAACTTCTCGTCGAGCAGGGTGTGGTTGCGGACGCTGTCGGTGAACGCGGCGAGCTGGTCCCCGGTCGGCAGCTCCCCGTAGATGAGCAGGTAGGAGACCTCGAGGAAGGACGACTTCTCGGCCAGTTCCTCGATCGGGTACCCGCGGTAGCGCAGGATGCCCGCGTCACCGTCGATATAGGTGATGGCCGAAGTGGTGGACGCGGTGTTGGTGAAACCGGGATCAAGGGTGACGTGCCCGGTGTCCTTGAGCAGCGTGTTCACCCCCAGTCCGGAGGGCCCCTCGGTCGCCTCGGTCACCTCGAGAGGCATCCGGCCGCCCGCGTGGTTGAGCTCGAAATCCGACATACTCGCTCGCTCCCAACTGCGTCCACACCTGCGTAGACGTTCCGCTCTTCATCGTATCCAGGTGATCACATGGGCCAATCCGTGCCCGGCGCGTTGACGGACGGCGCCCCAGGTGCTCACGTGGAGTCATGAGCGACCGTGAGGCGGCCGGACTGGTCGCGCGCGCCCGCGCCGAGATCGGGTCCGCCGAGGGCGGCAACCGCTTCCTCGATCTCCTTGAATCGGGCGACTTGCCCCGAGAACGCCTGGTCTGGCTGGCCGTCGAGGAGTATCGCATCGTGCGCAGCGATCGGCGTAGTTTCGCCCTCCTCGCGGCACGCCATCCCGATCCGCCCTCCGGCGACCTTTTTCTGGAGCTGGCCCAGGGAGAGGGGCACGCGCTGGGCCTGCTGGACGACTTCGCCGCGGCGCTCGGCGAGAGTGAGAAGAATCTCAACGCCCGGGACCCTCTCCCGTTCGCTCAGGCATACCCCGCCCACCTCGCGCAGCGGGCGGCCTTCGGCACGGCCACCGAGGTCGCACTGGCCATGCTGGTCAATCTCGAGGAGTGGGGCGGGTACTGCGCGCGCACCGCCCGCGCCCTGCGGGCCCGCTACGGCTTCACCGAGCAGGCGGTCGCGTTCTTCTCCTTCTTCGCGGAGCCGCCGCCCGGCTTCGGCGAGCGGGCCCTGGCCGTCGTGGCGGCCGGACTGGCCGCGGGCGACGATCCCGTCGAGGCCGTCCGGTGCGCGCGGCTCGTCCACGCCTACGAGACGGCTTTCTGGGACGCGCTCGCCGAAGGTCTCTGACCCTTACGGGGACGGCTCCCGGAGCGTGGGCAGCTCGGCGGTGACCTCCCGGAGCGTCTGCTCGTTCGCGCCGATCAGCTCCTCGACGCCCGAGGGCAGCCACTCCACGCCGTAGTGGGCGTCCAGGAGCGTGGAGAACGCGGTGAGGACCTGGTCCGGTGACGGGCGGTCGTCCGGCAGCTTGCTGAGGCAGCGCGTCACCACGCCCCGCATCGGGTCGGGCAGCCTGCTGAGGTCGGGGATGCCGTGCACGATACGCCCGCGCACCTTGCGCCCGTTGCCGAAGGGAGCCGAGCCCGTCGCCGCGAACACCAGCGTCGACCCCAGCGCGAACACGTCGCTGCGCGGCGTCACGGGCTCGCCGAGCGCCTGCTCGGGCGACATGTACGCGGGCGTCCCCATGACCTCCGTGCGGGAGAGCGGGACCGCCCCGAGCGGCCGCGCGATGCCGAAGTCGATCACGCGGGGGCCGTCCGACGCCAACAGCACGTTGGACGGCTTGAGGTCGCGGTGCACGACCCCCGCGTCGTGGATCGCGATGAGCGCCTCCGCCAGCCCGGCACCGAGCCGGCACGCGGCCCGCTCCGGCAGCGGCCCCTTCTCCAGCACCGCCTTCGCGAGGCTCACCCCGCGGATGTACTGCGTCGCCAGCCACGGCCGGTCCGCGTCGGGATCCGCGTCGACGACGGGCGCCGTGTAGAACCCGCTGACCGACCGCGCCGACGTCACCTCCCGCCGGAACCGCGCCCGCCACTTCGGGTCGTCCAGCAGCTCGTCCCGGATGACCTTCACGGCGACCGCCCGGCGGCTCGGCGACGTCGCGAGGAACACCTCGCCCATCCCGCCCGAGCCGAGCCGCGCGACGATGCGGTAGGGGCCGATCATCTCTGGGACTGCTGGCTGCATCGACACGTTTCCGATCTTGGAGGGCGCGCTTCATCGTGCCATGAACCGGAAGGCGTCCCGCCGGTGCGCCGCTCAGGTCCAGGGAAGCGCGCTCCGGTCGGCCCAGTAGCGCTCCGGCGGGATGCTAAGGCCCGCGAGCACCTCCAGTGCCCGTGCGTCCAGGGACACGCCCATCGCCTGCATGTTGGCTTCGAGTTGCGCGGGGCTGACCGCGCCGATCAGCACCGTGCCCGCCCAGGGACGGCTCAGCGCCGCCGCGATGGCGAGGGCGTCCGGCTCCACGTAGTTCTCGAAGGCGACCGTCCGCGCCGCGAACGGCGGGCGCAGCGCCAGCTTCCCGTTCGCCATCACCTCCTTCAGGATCACGTGCAAGCCCTCCGCGTGGGCCTCCCGCAGCGCGTCCTCCGCCGAGGTCTCCAGGATGTTCCACGTCGACTGGACGGTGCTGAAGATGCGCTGCCCGGACACCTCCAAGGCCATGGCGCGCCGGATGGTCTCGCCCTGCTGCGGCCCCGACGTCGAGAAGCCCACGCGGATCCCGTCGGATGCGGCCTCCGCAATGGCCTCCTGGAGCCGGACGTCCTTGAAGAGGGGGCTGTCCAAGGTGAGCGAATGCACCTGATAGACGGACAGATGGTCGTTCAGAAGTCCCCGGGTCTCCAAGTACTGGGACTGGTACCGCTGCAGGCTGTGCTCCTTGCGTTCGTGCACGGGCGCTTCGATGTCCCAGTCGCCGACGTACGCGTAGCCCCATTTGCTCGACACGGTCACGTTGCCGGGCGCCCGGTCCTCGAGCCACTCGCCCAGGAACTCCTCGGCCCTGCCGTACGACCGTGCCGTGTCGATCCAGCGAATGCCCGCCGCGTAGGCGGCGTCCAGAAGATCCCAGGTTGCCCGGCGGAGGTCGTCCACGCCCCGGTGCAGCGGGAGTTCCTCCGCCCGGCCCACGTTGATGTACGCCGGACGGCCCACCGCCGCCAGCCCGATGCCCAGCCGTCTCGTCAAGTTCATGTCCTTACTTTTGCACGCTCTAGACCCTTCCCAAGCACATGGGTCGTCGAAATGACCAGCAATAACCGAAATGGGGAAAACGTTCTTGCGAAGTTATCCACAGGCAGGTGTTCCGTGTGCGATGGCCGGGCGCGAAAGCGAAGGTGGAAGCCGACGACCCGAGGACGAAAGGACCGCCATGCCCGCCCATTACGGCACCCACCAGTTCGCCCGATACCTCGGAATCTCCCGCTGGCAGATGCGCGTCGGCAGGGAGCACGGCATCCTTCCCGAACCCGACATGGACGGCGAACGCTGGTCGTCCGGCCTCGCCGAGAAACGCAGGGACGACGGCGAACGGGTCGCCGCCGCCTTCGGCGAGGAGCCGCCGGTCGGCTCCACCCGCGCGGCCGCCCGCCTCGCCGCCCGAGTCCGCCTCGACGTGGAACGCCGCGACGTGGAGGTCCTCGCGGCCCGCGGCGACCTGACCGTCATCAGCAGCTTCCGCGGCCACCCGGTCTACCTCCTCCGCGACATCGACGCACTCGACGCCGAGGCCGTCCGGGACGTGGTCGCCGCCCGCAAGGGCCCCCTCCTCGACAGCGTCGACGCGGGCGGCGCCGCGACGATCCTCGACTGGCCCCGCAAGACCTTCGACCGGATAGCCGAGGAACGCGGCCTCGAACGCGACCGACTGGGCCGCTTCGGCCTCCGCGACGTCCACGCCCTCGCCGACGACCCCGAGCTGACCCGCCGCATCCTCACCGAGAAACGCGAGCTGGCCTCGGCGAGATCCCGCAGGGCCGAGGCCCGCGTTGAGGACGCCGCCCGCGCCTGGCTCGCACGCTGCGACGCCTATCTCGACCGCGCCGCCGACGAGCCACCGGACACGGCCGTCCTCCGCAGGGCCCTCCGCGCCCTCCGCACCCTGAGAGCCGAAACCGCCGCTCCACTCCCCGAC
>NZ_QHJN01000264.1:0-6708 GCF_003947565.1 Actinomadura sp. WAC 06369
GCCCGGCGGGACCGGGGCGGCGCCGGGGGCCAGGCCGGGCTGGCTCTGCATCGCGGACGCCGGGGGCGGCATCGCGGGGCGCGGCGTGGACGTGTGGGTGGGCGACTGCGCGGTGGCGCGGGCCCGGTTGCGGCCGATGATCCCGGCGACGACGGCGGTGGGGACGGGGAAGCCGCGGGGGCGCGCGGGCATGCCGCCGAGGCGGCACCAGGCGAGGTCGACCTCGTACATGGCGGCGAGGAGGGCCTCGGCGCCGGGGCCGGACCCGGCGGCGGACCGGAGCGGTTCGGGGAGGCGCATGTCGTCGGGCCACAGCCGGCGCAGCGGGTGGCCCTGCTGGTCGGTGACGGCCTGCACCGTGTAGCGGATCTCCGGGTCCAGCCAGGGGACGATCGAGCCCGCGACGTCGCGCCGGACGACGGCGAGGTCGGCGGCCAGCAGCGCGGCGGCGACGAGGCGGGGCTCGATGTAGGCGGGGTCGGCGGGGTCGCCGGAGAGGTCGGCGATGACCTCGGACAGCGTGTAGAACACGTGCCGCAGGTCGTCGCCGGGCGAGCTCTCGTTGCGCAGCGCGGGCACGAGGTTCGGCGGGCAGCGGGTGAGCCACTGCTGGGCGATGGCCTGGTCGCCGTACGGGAGCGCGTCGTAGTCGACGGTCGGGTTCGCGAGGGTCGTGCCGAGGATCGCGAGCAGCGCGTCGGCCCGGGTCTGGAACCGGACGTCCTCGCGCAGGGCGTTCGCGACCGCCCACATGGTGCGGAGGACGACGACGGCGGCGTCCACGCGGCTCGCGCGGAGCCGTTCGGCGTACAGGCCGACGAGGGACTCGAGGGTCGGCGGGGTCAGCCAGCGGGGGCCGTCGACGTCGGGCAGCGGGGCCGCCCGGTAGGGCTTCCACAGGTCGAGCATCTGCGCGTCGAGCCGGGAGTCGAAGGCGGGCGCGGGCGCGCACCACAGCATGACGCCCCACGCGGCGACGACGGTGGACGGCGTCTCGGGCGTGAACTGCGACCACCAGTGCGGGTACTCGGACGCGGTCAGCGCGGCGGCGGACTGGACGGTCGCGGCGACGCGGGACGTCAGGTCGGTCGCGAAGCCGCGGCCGACGAACGGGAGCCCGGCGGGCGGGTCGTAGGCGAAGTCGGGCCCGGCGGGGACGACGTGCGGGGGCAGGTCGGGGACGCGCCCGCCGCCCTGCCGCGCGGGCCGCGCGGCCATCCGGACGGCGGGGGTGCGCGGCGGCGGGCACAGGTACCACTGCCCGTCGGACGGGTGCAGCCGGTACCAGCGCGCCCAGGCGCCGAACAGCCACCACGTCCCGTCGGGCAGCACGAGCATGCGGCCGCCGATCGAGTGCTGCCGCTGCTGCGGCGGCGCCGACGGCCACCATGCCGCGGCCACCATCGCCCGCGTGTCGCGCTCGGCCTCCGTGAACGGATCAGACCCCCGCAGGGGGCTGGGCGGCGGAGCACTGCCATAGCCCGGTCCCCACACCACGCCCGTCATCGTAGTCAGCCGGGCGGCGGCGGGTCACTCGATCCAGGTCGCGGTGGTGCGGTGCTGCCGCGCCTTGCGGACGTAGATGTCCGGTGTGTGCTCGAGGACGAGCCGGTCGTCGTCGCGGAGTTCGCGGACGACCTTGCCGGGCGTGCCCGCGACGAGCACCCCGGACGGGATGGTCTTGCCGGGCGGCACGAGGGCCCCGGCGGCGACGAGGGTGCCCGCGCCGATGCGGGCGCCGTTCAGGACGATCGCGCCGATGCCGATCAGCGCGCCCGTCTCGACGTGCGCGCCGTGCACCATCGCCTTGTGCCCGAGGCTGACCCGGTCTTCGAGGACGGCGGGCATGCCGGGGTCGGCGTGCAGGCAGCAGAGGTCCTGGATGTTGCATTCGTCGCCGACGACGATCTCCTCGTCGTCGCCGCGCAGCACGGACCCGTACCAGACGTTCGCCGCGCGCCCCAGCTTCACCCGTCCGACGACGACGGCGCCGGGCGCCACCCACGCGTCCGGGTGGATGTCCGGACGGTCGGTCCCCAGTGATCCCACGTAGCTCATGGGGCCCGATGCTAGGCGGCGCCGTCCACAGGGCTGTGGACGGCCTCGCGACACGGGCCCTCGGTGGGGCGAGATTTTCCTATAGATCAGGTAGTTTGTCGGGCCTACCCGGACGAAGAAACGGCAGCAAGAGCGGCGTTCCGGTTGCGCGCACCCGTGGTACCGGACGAGAGTCGAACCTGACGTTTCCACCGCGGGCCCGCTCCACCGGCGGGTGAGGATGCATCCGACCCTGACGGGGTGATACCCCCGCCAACGACCCCCCAAGGCATCATGAGCAACGAAGCCGAAATCCTGCCGAATCTCCTCAAAGACGAGCAATTCGAGATCGTCATGCGCGGCTACAACCGCCGCCAGGTCGACGACTACATCGCCCGTGCCCACCAGAAGCACCGCGAGCTCGAGGCGCGGCTGGCGCGGGCGCAGGACGACGCCGAACGCATCCGCCGCGAGATGGCCGAGCTGCGCGAGGCGCGCAAGCCGACCGGGGACGACCTGTCCGACCGGCTCCGGCAGATCATCAATCTCGCCGAGGACGAGGCGCAGGACAAGATCGCCCAGGCGGAGGCCAAGGGGGAGGAGATCCGCGAGGACGCCGAGCAGGAGTCCAAGCGGATCCTCGACGACGCCCGCGGGCACGCGGAGAAGAACCTCGCGACCGCGCAGCAGAAGGCCGAGCAGGTGCTGGGGGCGGCCGAGAAGGAGGCCGACCGGGTGCTGTCGTCGGCGCAGCAGGAGGCCGAGCAGACGGTGACGACCGCGCGGGTCGAGGCGGAGCGCACCCTCACCACCGCCGAGCGCCGCGCCGGGGTCATCAACGACGGCGCCACGCAGCGGCTCAACGCGCTGACCAAGAACCACACGCAGGCGCTCCAGCGGCTCACCGAGATCAGCGAGACCCTGCACCGGCTGCTGACCGCCGAGAACGAGGCGGGACCGCTGGAGAAGATGGTCGAGGACGCCGTCAAGCAGTCGTCCGCGCCGCGCAAGCAGGCCCCGGCCGCGGGCAAGGCGGCCAAGCCCGCCGACGCGCCGGCCGCCGAGCCGAAGCCGCGCCCCGCGCCCGCCGCCCGCGCCGGCGGGCCCGGTCGCGCCGGACGCGCCGTCGGCCGCCGCCCAGCCGGCCCCGGCGAAGCCGCAGCCCGCGGTGCACAAGCCCGGGCCCGAGGCGGCCGACGTCCCCGCGCCGCCGGTCGCGAAGCACGCGCGTCCGGCCGCGGAGCCCGGCCCGTCGCCCGCGGGGCACGGCCCGGTGCCGCCGCAGCCGCGCGGCCCGCTCGACCCGGCCTGAGGCGCGTGCGGTGCGCCCGGCGGCGTCCGGGCGCACCGCGGCGCGTTCTATAGGATTTTCGGGTGAGCAAGCGAACCACCACGCGCAAGGGGAATCCGCGCCCGATCCGGGTCGTCGGGGACCCGGTCCTGCGGACCGAGTGCGACCCGGTGCGGACGTTCGACGCCTCCCTCGAACGCCTCGTCGACGACATGTTCGCCACCATGTACGCCGAGAACGGCGCCGGGGTGGCGGCGAACCAGGTGGGGGTCGGCCTTCGCGTGTTCGTCTACGACTGCGACGACGACCGGGGCCGCCGCCACGTCGGGCACGTCGTCAACCCGGTCCTGACGGTCGCCGACGGCGCCGCGCTCGTCGAGTCGGAGGGCTGCCTGAGCGTGCCCGACCTGCGGTTCGACACCCCCCGGGCCGAGCACGCGGTCGTCGAGGGCGTCGACGTGAAGGGCGCCCCGGTCCGCGTCGAGGGGACGGGGTACTTCGCCCGCTGCCTCCAGCACGAGTGCGGGCACCTGGACGGGCGCCTCTACATCGACGTCCTGTCCGGGGACGCCCGCCGCGAGGCGATGCGCGCCCTGCGCGCCTGACCCCCGGTCTCCGCGGGGCGACATCCTCCGAAAGTGGGGGTCGCGGGATAGGGAAATGGGTCCTCGCACCGATGGTGGCCGCCCGGTTCTTTGCGTCTCATGGAAGGAGACGCGGAACCCCGGAGGACGGCCATGGTGGAGTACGGCGAGGCGGCCCGGACGACGGAGCGGCGCCGCCCGTGGTGGCGCGGCCGCCCGCTGCTGTGGGTGCTGCTGGTCGCGGCGCTCGCGATGCTGGTCACCGGCATGGTGCTGCACGAGGTGGGGCTGATGTCGCTGGGCCTGATCGGCGCGGGCGTGACGGCGTCGCTGCTGGACCCGCACGGCTTCCGCGGCCCGCCGCGCTAGTCGGTGTCGAGGGGGATGACGACGCGGAAGACGGCGCCCTCGCCGGGGGTCGAGTCGACCTCGACGACGCCGTCGTGCGCGGCGACGAGGGCCGCGACGATCGCGAGGCCGAGGCCCGTGCCGCCGTCCTCCCGGGAGCGGGACGCGTCCGCCCGGTAGAAGCGCTCGAAGACGCGCTCCTTCGCCTCCGGGGAGAGGCCCGGCCCCTCGTCGGCGACCTCGACGGCGGCGGCGGGCGCGCCGCGCAGCGTGCCGGACGCCAGCCGCACCTCGACGGGCGTCCCCGCGGGCGTGTGCGCGAGCGCGTTCGTCAGCAGGTTGCCGAGCACCTGCCGCAGCCGCGGCTCGTCCCCCCGGACCTGGTAGGCCGTGCCGCCGGCGACCTTCAGCTGGACGGCCCGGTCCGGCGCGAGCACGCGGGTCTCCTGGACGGTGTCGGCGGCGACGGCGAGCAGGTCGACGGGGCGGCGCTCGATGGGGCGCTGCCGGTCGAGGCGGGCGAGCAGGAGGAGGTCCTCGACGAGCAGGCCCATGCGGGCGGCGGTGTCCTCGATGCGGCCGATCAGCCGGCCCTGTTCCTCGGGGCCGCGCGCGGCGCCCTGCCGGTAGAACTCGGCGAAGCCGCGGATGGCGGTGAGCGGGGTGCGCAGCTCGTGGCTGGCGTCGGCGATGAACCGCCGCATCCGCTCCTCCGAGCGCCGCGCGGACTCCTCCGACCGGCGCGCCGCCTCCTCCGACTCGGCGCGGGCCCGGAACGCCGCCTCGATCTGCGCGAGCATGCTGTTCAGCGACCGGCCGAGCCGCCCCATCTCCGTCCGCCGGTCGGCCTCGGGGACGCGCCGCGACAGGTTCCCCGCCGCGATCGCCCCCGCCGTCGCCTCGATCGCCGACAGCGGCCGCAGCGCCGCCCGGACGACCCACGCGCCGAGGCCCACGAGCACCGACAGCACGGACAGGCCGACGATCAGGTCGATCGCGACGAGCCGCCGGACCGTCTGCTCGATCTGCGCCATGCTGGTGCCGAGGACGAGCGTGCCGCCGCCCGGGATCGGCGCGGCGAGCACCCGCCACGGGGACCCCGAACCGCCCGCGCCCGGCACGGTGAACGGCTCGTCCAGCCGCCCGGACAGGTCGGCGGGCAGCCGCGGGTAGCCGCGCTCGTCGAGCGCGGTGCTGCGGTCGACGACCCGGTTGCCGGTCGTGCGGATCTCCCCGTAGGTCTCGCTGGGGATCCGCAGCTCGATGGGCCGGACGCCGCGCTCCAGGTACGGCCGGACCTGCTCGATGGTGCGGTCCACCGAGCTGTACAGCTGCTCGTCGGCGCGGTTCACCAGGTACTGCCGCAGGACGGACGCGCCCGCGACGGCCATCACGGTCATCCCGAGGGTGACGAGCACCATCATCCCGGCGATCAGCTTGACGCGCAGCGACGTCCGCCCCCAGAGGCGCCCGAGCCCGGTGAGCGGCCGCCGCCCGGGCGGGCGCGCCGGGTGCGCGCCGTACGGGCCCGGCGGCGCGGGCCCGCCGGGCGGCGCGGCGGTCATCCCGTCTTCGGGGGCTCGCGCAGCACGTAGCCCACGCCCCGCAGGGTGTGGATCAGCCGCGGCTCGACGTTGTCGACCTTGCGGCGCAGCGCGGACACGTACGACTCGACGATCCCCGCGTCGCCCTGGAAGTCGTAGTTCCACACGTGGTCGAGGATCTGCGCCTTCGACACGACCCGTCCGGCGTTCGCCATGAAGTAGCGCAGCAGCTTGAACTCGGTCGGCGAGAGCTGGATGGCGCGGCCGTTCCGCCACACCTCGTGGCTGTCCTCGTCGAGCTCGATGTCGGCGAACACCAGCCGCGGCGGGGGTTCGGCGGTCCCGCCGCGGAACCGCCGCAGCACCGCCCGGATGCGGGCGATGACCTCCTCCAGGCTGAACGGCTTGGTGACGTAGTCGTCGCCGCCGATCGTGAGGCCCTTGATCCGGTCCTGGACGGCGTCGCGGGCCGTGAGGAACAGGACGGGCGTGTGGTCGCCCCCGGACCGCAGCCGGCGCGCGACGTCGAACCCGTCGATGTCGGGCAGCATCACGTCGAGGACGATCAGGTCGGGCCGGTGCCGCCGCGCCGACTGCACCGCGTCCGCCCCGTTCGTCGCCGTCACCACCTCGAAGCCGGTGAACCGCAGGCTCCCGGCGAGCAGTTCGAGGATGTTCGGCTCGTCCTCGACGACGAGCAGGGTCGCCTCGGGTGTCCGGCCGCCGTTCGCGCCCGTCCGTTCAACCAACTGACACAGCTCCCTCCACCATCACGGTAGAGGTTCCCATCCGAAGCTGAATGCTCCCTGAACGTTCCCGGGGGATGCGGTGACCGCCGCCGCGGCGGCGGTCACCGCATCCCCCGGGAACGTTCAGGGAGCATTCAGCTTCGGATGGGAACCTC
>NZ_QHJN01000265.1:0-6621 GCF_003947565.1 Actinomadura sp. WAC 06369
AGCCGGTCGAGCTCGCGGCGGTCGCGCTTGGTGGGACGTCCCGCGATCGGCATGAGCGCCTCGCGCGGCGTGAGCGCCTCGCGCGGCGGCGGGGGCGGGGGAAAATGGGGTGACCGGTGGGACGGGGGCTTGGCTACAGTCGTCACCATGGCAGAAGACGGGTCGGTGCGGATCGACCTCTGGCTGTGGTCGGTGCGGCTGATCAAGACGCGGTCGCAGGCGACGGCGGCCTGCAAGGCGGGGCACGTCCGGGTCAACGACGAGCGCGCGAAGGCCGCCACGGCGGTGCGGGCGGGGGACGAGATCCGGCTGCGGCACGAGGGGCGCGAGCGCATCGTGGTGGTGCGGAAGGTGATCCGCAAGCGGGTCGGCGCGCCCGTCGCGGCCGAGTGCCTGACCGACAAGAGCCCGCCCCCGCCGCCGCGCGAGGCGCTCATGCCGATCGCCCGGCGGGAGCGCGGCGCGGGACGTCCCACCAAGCGCGACCGCCGCGAGCTCGACCGGCTGCGGGCCCTCAACGGCGACGCGCTGGCGGCCAGCGCCCGGGAGGCGCGGCGCACGCGTCCCCAGTGACGGCGCGGGCCCGCTCCCGGCGCGTCCGTGACGGGGCAGGCGGGTGACGGGCCGCCGGTGAGCCCGGCGACGCGGGTTTCCGGACGTCCGGAAACCCGCGGGATCGGCGTCAGACGGCCGCGCTGCTGCGGGTGTTGAGCGGGGTGGAGCGGGCGAGTTCGGCGCCGCCGGCGTCGAGCGCGACGGCGACGGCGGTCGCGGCCCGCTTGACCTGCGCGGACGTCTCGAACCCGGAGCGCCGGACGGTCGCCGCGGGGGACAGCCGGGACGAGTCGGGCCCGGTGAGGAACCGCCAGGCGGCGACCTCGGTGGCGCCGTTCCAGCTCGCGTACAGGCGCATGCCGCTCGCCGTGGAGCGGGACGCGAGCAGCGGCGGGGTGCCGGGCTGGGCGGTCCACGCGTGGCGGTACGCGCGGTAGGACGACTGGCCCGTCTTGAGCTCGAAGACGACCTCGCCGGACGGGGTGTACTCGATGGCGGCGGCGGTCGAGCCGTAGCCGAGGAACACGTTGCCGCCGGGGAGGATCTGCATGTTCGCCATGTAGTGGGCGAACGTGGTGCCGTCGGTGTACTCCCACACGAGGTCGGCGCGGCGGGCGCGCTCGTCGACCTTGATCATGATGCCGCGGGACGGGCCGGTCTCGGCCTCGGTGATCGCGTTGTCGAACAGCGTGATCGTCCCGTCGGGGCGGCGGCGGGCGTCGTGCTGCCACTTGAACTCGACGCCGTCGCCGAGTTCGAAGTCGCCGCGGGTGCCGCCGAGCCGCCAGCGGATCGCGCCGGTGCGGCGGTCGATCCGGTAGAGGGCGCTGGTGTTGCGGGCGGAGAGCAGGAGGGCGTCGCCGTCGGCCTCGACGGAGTTGACGTGCACGGGGTCGAACGGCTTGCCGTCCGTCCCGTCGGCGTTGTCGGCGAGGGGCGTGACGGTCTCGGCGATGTCGATGTGGTCGAGGGCGCTCCAGTCGAACAGGACCCGGCCGGTCCGGACGTCGATCTCCTGGACGCGGTTGTCGAAGACGTGCCCGTCCCGCGGCCCGCCGATGGCGCGCATGTCGGCGCGGACCAGCGGGTACGCGACGATCAGCGCGGTGCCGCGGTCGGTGAGCTGGAACTCGTGCAGGTCGACGTGGACGCCGTCGCCGCCGCCCGCCCGCACCTCGGCGATCTTCCGGTAGGTGTCGTCGAGGATGACGCCCTTGCCCCAGCCGTAGCCGCCGGTGCGGCGCTCGCCCTCCCAGTAGGTGAGGACGGGCCGCCCTTCGAAGGTCTGCACGCGAAGGTCCGTGACGGTCTGCTGGGACGGGTTGACCCAGACGGGCTCGCCCCGGTCGTCGACGATGAGGCCGTCGGCGTGCGCGGTGCCGCGGAACGGGCCGAGGAACACCAGCCCCTTCTCGGGGGCGCCGCCGCGGCGCGCGCTCATCTGCGGGGGCCGCAGCTCGGGCATCGTCACGTACGGGCCGGTCGCGGGGGCCGCCGGGGCCTCGGCCCCGCGGAGGGGGGCCGTACCGCTGACCAGTGCCGCCCCGCCGGTGAGCCCGACGGCGCCGCCCAGGACCAGGAACCTTCGACGTGTGAAGCGCATATATCCGGTTCTATGCGATGAGTCTCAAGAAATCATGAGAAATGACCATGGAATCGTGCACGCATCCTGCCACGGGCCGCCGTCCCGGTGGGGGAGGCGCGCTGACGATCATCGTCGCGGGATGCGGGTCACAGGGAGTGGACGACGCGCAGGTGCTCGCGGAACGCGGCCAGTTCGAGCACCGCGTGCTCGCAGCGCTCGCAGACCCAGACGCCGCTCGGCACCTGGAACCCGCGGCCGGCCGCGTCGTCCCGGGCGCAGGCATGCAGGTAGGCCCGGGCGACTCGCCGCCACGCACGTCGTGCCGTCCGCCGGACCTTGATCGGCATACCCGTCTCCCCTGGGCCTCGTGGGTCATGTGCGGCCCAGGATAGGGGAGCGGGACGGTAAACCCGACAAAAGGGGACCCCATGCCGCAACCGGGAGGGAGCGGCATGGAGTCGGGACGGGTCACTGGCCGATCTTGACGCCCGGCTGGCCGTACCGGTACTCCAGCGGCCTGCTGGGTCCGGGGCCCTCCGGGACGTACTTGCCCCGGCGGGTACGGAAGAGCGGCATGACGGTCCGCCCGACGGTGTTCTCCATCATCATCGCCGCCGCCGTGTAGACCGCGATCGCCGCGGACACCACGAACAGCCAGCCGCCGATGCGCAGCGGCCAGGTCGATCCGGCGAAGAACCCCGCCGCGGTGAACCCCGCGGCCGCGGCCAGCGCCGCCAGCACCAGCGTCAGCATCATGTTGCGGCCGAGCGCGGCGAACGCGCAGAAGCCGGTGATGACGGCCAGCGGGACGAACCAGAACCCGAACGCCGCGTTCGTCTCACCGAAGGCGGGAACGAGCTCGATGGGGAACACGCCCGCGGAGATCATGAGCCACATCAGCCCCCACGCCAGCCAGAACGCGCCCCACGTGCCGTGCAGGGCCGTGGCCAGGCCGTCCTGCGCCCGGTACGACCACATTCCCGCCAGGAACTGCGCGAGCCCCCCGAACATGAGGACGAACGGGAACAGCACCAGCGGCGTGGTCGGATTCCCGTACCAGTCCGCCTGCCAGGCGCCGACCATCATGGTCGCGCCCGCGAGCGCGAACAGCCCGAGGATGGACGGTGCGGCGACCGGCTGCAGGAACACCCGCGTCCGGTCCTCCCACATCCGGTACTCGTCCTGTTCGAGCTCGCGACCCCCCGGAGCCGCGTGCGCCGAGGTCTCTCTCCGTTCCGCCATGACTTCCCCCTTCGGAATTGGAGAGCTTTCACCCCTTCTAACCTGAATGCCGCAGGTCAAACAGGTGTTCATGACGCACGGTGAGCGCCCGTTCCGCGGGGGGCCGGGGCCGCGTGCACGCCCGCGATGACGAACCCGCTGCGGGGCCGGGTCGGGACGCGCCGCAGCGGGACGGCGAGGTCCTGCGGCGGCACGTGGTACTGCAGGCGCGCCAGCCGGACGCCGAGGCACTTCAGCACCTCGACGGTGATCGTCTCGCCGGGGCAGCGGTGGCCGGTGCGGGGGTCGCCGCCGCCCTGCGGGACGAGGACGTCCGGGTCGGGCTCGGCGCCGGCGAACCGGTCGGGGTCGAACCGGTACGGCTCGTCCCACAGGCCGGGGTCGTGGTTCTGCCCGAACAGGTCGAGCAGGACGAGCGCCCCGCTCCGGATCTTCTCCCCCCGCCACCGCATGCCGCGCACCGCCGCGCCCCCGACGAACGGGGCGAACGGGTAGAAGCGCCGCACCTCGTGCGCGAAGGCCGTCGCGAACGCGTCGTCCCCGGACGCCAGCCGCTCCCGGTGCTCCGGCCACCGGTGCAGCGCGTGCGCCGCGAACGTGACGAACCACGCGACCGCGACCGTCGGGCGGACGATGTTCAGCAGCTCGATCGCGGCCGTGCGGGGGTCGAGGGGCCGCCCGTCCGCGTCCCGGTGCCGGGCCACCACGGCGATCGCCGACCGCGCCGGCGGGCCGCCGCCCTCCCCGGACGTCCGCGCCCGCGCCTCGCTCACCAGGCCCGCGACCCACGCCTCCTGCCGCCGCCGCGCCGCCCGCGCCCGCCAGTGCCGGGGGCCGGGCGTCGCGAACCCGTCGACCATGGTCGTGACGTCGCGGGCGAGGTGGTCGGCGGCGGCGTCGTTCAGCGGCATGCCCGCCCACCGGCACACGCCCCGCGCGAGCACCCGGCTCGCCTCGTCGAACACCACCGCGCGCGGACTCTCCTCCCACGACCGCACCAGCTCGTCCCAGGCGGCCCGGACGTGCGCGACGAGCCCCTCGACGCCCTCCGGGTCCTCCAGGAGCGACACGAACAGCTCCTTCCGGACACGATGCGCGTGCCCGTCCAGCGTCTGGACGCCCCCGTGCCCGAACAGTGTGCTGAGCACCGGCTCCGGCAGCGCCGTGCGCCGCTTGATGTGGTCGTCGTCGTAGAAGAACCGCACGGCGTCCGGTCCGCGCAGCGCGACCGCCGGCTTGCCCAGGAGCCGGGTGCGGACGGCCGGCCGGTCGGTGCCCCGGAAGAGGCCGGGGAGCCACGCGTACCCCTCGGCGAGCAGCAGGAGGGTGTTGTCCAGGATCAGACGATGAGGTCGACGCATGGGCGCCGCATCCCCGAACCGGACGTCCGCAAACGCCCCCGCCCGCCGCCGCCGGACCCCGGACCGGACGCGCGGGCCCGCGAATCGGCCCGTCCGAAACAGGCACCCTGACGCTGTGTGCGGGGATGAGTCGCTATTGTTCGGGAATGCCGGGAAAGAAGATCAGCCCCCTCTTCGCGATCTGCGCGGGCATCGGGGTCGTCCTCATCGCGTTCGCCCTGTTCGGCACCCTCGTCTCCGGCGCCCGGGTCGACGAGCCCGACGGGGACAAGGCCGAGATCCAGATCCAGCTCGCCACGTGCCTGAACTTCATCGTCGCCGGACTGACGTTCGTCCTCATCGGCCTCGGCTTCCAGATGTCGTCCGGCACCCGCGCCGCCGCGCCCCCGGTGCCGCCGGGCGGCTGGCAGCAGCCCGCCGGGCACGCCCCCGCGCCCCAGCAGCCCCCGATGCAGCAGCAGCCGATGCAGCAGCAGCCGATGCAGCAGCCGCCGCACCAGCAGCGCTGACCCGCTACCCGGCCGTCCGCGCGGGCCCCTCGAACCGGCGCAGGAATTGCTCGACGACCTCGTCGGTCTCGCCGTGCCCCACCGACATCCCGAGCGACTTCTCCATCGTTACCAGCCGGGACAGGCTCGTCAGCAGCGCCGACAGGAACGGCGCCGGATACTCCCCGAGGTCGACCCCGTACCGTTCCGCCAGCCGCTCCATGGCCTCGGCCTGCCTCACCCGCATCCGCTCGGCGTACCGGCCGATCTCGTCACGCAGGCTCTTGCGGTGGTTCGCCAGCGCGACGTACTCCATCGTCAGCGCGGTCGCCGCCGGATCGGTGCTGAACGCCCACAGCTCCCGCAGCGGCTGCGCCGACGCGAGCGCCCGCTCCTGGTGCTCGACGCCCTCCTCGGCCCGCCGCCGGAACGCCTCCAGGAACAGTTCGTCCATCGTGCGGAAGTAGTAGTGGACGAGCTGGGGCTTGAGCCCGGCCTTCGCCGCGACCCGCCGCGACGTCACCGCCGCGTACCCCTCCTCGAGCATCAACTGCTCCGCCGCGTCCAGCAGCGCCGCCCGGTTCTTGGCGTCCGGCGCACCGATCCTGCGCGGCGATGTCATGCACGTCCTCCACGAACTCCCGACCGAACCCGCGGCAATCGTAGTCACCGCGGCGTTCGGCCAGGGGCCCGCCGGGCGTCACTCCCTGCGCGCGGACCGTCCCGCGCCGGTGCCCGCCTTCGGCCTGCCGAGGTGGAAGTGCCGCTTGCGCTGCGCCGGGACGGCGCCGTGTTCGGGCCCCGCGCGGTCGTCGACGGGACCCCGCTCGCGCTCCGCGCGCCGCGCCTCCCGGACGCCGACCACCAGGAACCGTCCCAGCGCCAGCGCCGCCAGCAGGATCATCACGGCGCCGAGCCCCTCGAAGAAGGTCAGCCGCTCGGTGATCTGCCGCGCCTCACCCCCGAGCGCCGTCCCCACGCCCGAGTTCCACAGCGCGGCGATGGTGGTGCCGACGACGAACCACAGCCCGCCGAGGGCCGCCAGCCACCCGCCGAACATGGCGACGGGCCGGTTCGCGGTGAACATGAGGATCAGCCCGCCGATCCCCACGGCGACCGCCGGCAGGATCGAGAGCACCAGCCAGTCGTTCGAGTAGACCCACGGATCGGTCGACCCGAAGCCGAAGTCGAAGTACGGCCCGATGAACGGAATGAGCCCGCCCCACAGGGCCAGCAGCACCAGCAGAAGCCCGCTGAGCATGCCGCGGCTGCGGGGAGCTCGCATCGTCCCAGTCATGAGAACCCCTCCCTGACCAGGTGATATGCCAATATTTCAGGCAAGCGATACCCGGCCAGCCGAGCCCCAACCGACCCCGCCCGGCAAAGAAAC
>NZ_QHJN01000266.1:0-6523 GCF_003947565.1 Actinomadura sp. WAC 06369
GAGCGGGCTCGTCGCGTCCCTGTTCACGCACGGGATCGCGCTGCCGCACATCATCGCGTCCGGGAACGAGGACCTCATCGGGCGGTTCGCGCGGCCGGTGCTGGCCGGGGAGATGATCGGCGCGCTCGGCGTCACCGAACCCGGCACCGGCTCGGACGTCGCGGGCATCCGGACGACGGCGGTGCGCGACGGCGACGCCTACGTGGTGAACGGGGCGAAGCTGTTCATCACCTCGGGGGTGCGGGCCGACTTCGTCACGACGGCCGTCCGGACCGGCGGGCCCGGCTTCGAGGGCATCTCGCTGCTGGTCATCGAGAAGGGCGCCCCCGGGTTCGGCGTCTCGCGGCCGCTGCGCAAGATGGGGTGGCTGTGCTCCGACACGGCCGAGCTGTCGTTCGACGACGTGCGCGTCCCCGCGGCGAACCTCGTGGGCCCGGAGAACGGCGGGTTTCTGCAGATCGTGCAGAACTTCGTCGCCGAACGGCTGTCGCTGGCCGTGCAGGCGTACGCGACCGCGCAGCGCTGCCTCGACCTCACCCTCGGCTGGGTGCGCGAGCGCGAGACGTTCGGCCGTCCGCTGGCGTCGCGGCAGCTCGTCCGGCACAAGATCGCCGAGATGGCCCGGCAGGTCGACGTCGCCCGCGTGTACACGCGCTCGGTCGCCGAGCGGTACGCGGCGGGCGAGGACGTCCTGACCGAGACGGCGTACGCGAAGAACACGGCCGTCTACGCGTGCGAGCACGTGGTGCACGAGGCCGTCCAGCTGCACGGCGGCATGGGCTACATGCGCGAGTCGGAGGTCGAGCGGCACTACCGGGACGCGCGCATCCTCGGCATCGGCGGCGGCACCAACGAGATCATGAACGAGATCGCGGCGAAGCGCCTCGGGCTCTGACCCGGCCGCCGTTCAGCACGCCCCGGCGCCCGCCGGGCGCGCGCCCGCGACGAGGCCGTCGACCAGCGCGCGGAGGCCGTCGAGGTAGGTGTCCTCGGCGGTCAGCTCCGCCCAGCGTCCCGCGACCGCCGCGACGCGCGGCAGCTCGGCGGCGTCGGCGTCCGCGAACACCCGCTCCCGGTAGGTGGGGCGGTCGTCGGACGCGCGCCGCCGCTCCCCCGCCGCGCGGACGATCATCTCGCCGACGGTGTAGTACCAGACCGCCCGGTAGCCGTGCACGGCCCGCTCGGGCGTGAGGCCGCACGCGACCAGGCCGTCCATGATCTGCTCGACGAACCAGAGCGCGGACTCCGACATCAGGTCGTCGGCGGTGAGCACCTCGACGAGCCACGGGCAGGCCGCGAGCGTCCGGCGGATGGCGGCCGCCACGACGACCACCCGTTCGCGCGGGTCGTCCGGCAGGTCGGGCCGGAGCAGGTTGCGCGCCGCGTAGTCGTCCAGCAGCAGGACGAGGAGCTGCTCCTTGTCGCGCACGTGGTGGTAGAGCGCCATCGGCGTGCCGCCGATCTCCTTGGCCAGCCGGCGCATGGTCAGCCGGTCGACGCCCTCGGCGTCCACGATCCGGCGGGCGGTCTCGACGATCTCCGCGCGCGAGAAGCGCGGCGGCCTGCCCTTGCGCTGCGACATCCCCCCATCATCCCGCACCCGCGTCCCGCCCCGGACTGGACGGCGGACGGCCGGGCGGCTATTTTTCTTACATGTACAAAAATACACGGGGGCGGCCCGGCGCGGTCCTGGCGGCGGCGTCCGTCGCACAGTTCCTCTTCGCCATGGACATGGCCCTCATGAACGTCGCGCTGCCCGACCTGCGCGCGTCCCTCGGCTTCTCGCCCGTCGACCTGTCCTGGGTCGTGCACGCCTACGCGCTCACCTTCGGCGGCTTCCTGCTGCTCGGCGGCCGGCTCTGCGACCTGTACGGACGGCGCCGCCTGTTCGTGTCCGGGCTGGCGGCCTTCGCCCTGTTCTCGCTGCTCGGCGGCCTCGCGCAGGCCCCGTGGCAGCTCGTCGCGGCACGGGCCGGGCAGGGCGCGGCGGCCGCCGCCGCGGCCCCGGCCGCCCTGGCCCTGATCACCACGACCTTCCCCCAGGGACGCGAACGCGTCCGGGCGCTCGGCGTGTGGAGCGCGATGAACGCGGCGGGCGGCGCGCTCGGCGTCCTCGCGGGCGGCGTGCTCACCGAGTACGCGGGCTGGCGCTGGGTGATGCTGGTCAACCTGCCGATCGTCGCGGCGGCCCTGGCGCTGGTGCCCGCGGGCGTCACCGCCGACGCGCGGGACGGGCGGCGCGAGCGGCTGGACGTCCTCGGCGCCGTCCTCGCGACCGGCGGCACCGGCCTCCTGGTGTTCGGCGTCGTCCGCACCGACGTCGCCGGCTGGGCGTCGCCCGCGACCCTGGGCACGCTGGCCGCCGCGGCCGCCCTGCTGGCGGGCTTCGCGGTCGCGGAGGCCCGGACGGCGTCGCCGCTCGTCCGGCTCGGCCTCCTGCGGAGCCGCTGGACGGCGGGCGCGAACGTGATCGTGTTCCTCGCCGCCGCCGGGCAGTTCGCGGCGTTCTACTTCGTCTCCCTGTACATGCAGGAAGTGCTGGGCATGGGCGCGGCGGCGACGGGCGCCGCCTTCCTGCCGTTCACCGTCGGCGTCGTGGCCGGGACGGTCGTCGCCACCCGCGTGGGCGCGGCCCGCTCGCCGCGCGCGGCGCTGCTCCCCGGCACGCTGCTGGCCGCCGCCGGACTCGGCTGGTTCTCGCTGATCGGCCCGGACGGCGGGTTCGCCGCCGACGTGCTCGGCCCGTCCGTGCTCACCAGCGTCGGCCTCGGCCTCGTCCTGGCACCGGTCGCCGCCGCCGCGACGACGGGCGTCGCCCCGCACGAGGCGGGCACGGCGTCCGGCCTGCTGAACAGCTCCCGGCAGCTCGGCGGGTGCGTCGGCCTCGCGGCGCTGGCCACCGTCGCCGCCCGGCACACCGCGGACCCCGCCTCCCCGGCGTCCGTCGCCGACGGCTACGCGACGGGCCTCGCCGTAGGCGCCGTCCTGTTCCTGGTGGCCGCCGCCGTCGCCCTCACCCTCCCCTCGACCCGCCGCCCCGAGCGACCAATCCGTCAGAACGGACAGAATTCTGCAGGGTTTAGAACCCAAAAACGCGACAAATCAACTACTTAATGTAATCGCCCTTCACCGAACTCGTCCGGGCGCTAACTTCTCGTGTCCGAGTGCAGGACCGGCTACGAGCATGGAGAATGAACATGACGACCATGGACGAGCGAGTCACCAAGCTGGAGGACCGAGTGACGACACTGGAGACCTGGGCGGGCCCCGGTCAGGCAGAGGCGCTCAGCGGCCGGATCCAGGAGATCGGCAAGGCCGTCGGTCAGCTCCAGACGGACGTGAAGAAGATCCAGAAGACGCTGGAAACGCACGGCCGGACGCTGGCGGAGCACAGCCGGCGGTTCGACCACGTGGACGGGCGGCTGGCGGCCCAGGATCGGAAGCTCGACGCGATCCTCAAGCACCTCGGGGTGCCCGACCCCGGTGCCGGATGAGGTGACGTCCGGTGACGACGCCCGGCGGCCCTTCGGCCGCCGGGCGTCGTCGCGGGTCACGCCTGGGCGACGGCGCCGGACTCGAGGAGGGCGTCGACGTCGTCGAAGCCGAGGTCGGTGAGGACGTCGCGGGTCTGGCCGCCGGGGAGGACGGGTACGCCGTCGGTCTCGGCGGGGGTGCGGGAGAAGCGCGGGGCCGGGGCGGGCTGGCGGCGGCCGCCGAGCTCCGGGAAGACGTCGCGGGACGTGTTGAACGGGTGCTCCTTCGCCTCCTCCAGGGACAGGACGGGCGCGACGCACGCGTCGCTCGGGAGGAAGACCTCGGCCCACTCGTCGCGGGTGCGGGCCTTGAAGGCGGTGGCGAAGCGGTCGCGCAGGTCGGGCCAGCGGTCCTTGTCGTGCTGCCCGGGGAGGTCCTCCCCGTCGAGGCCGAGCAGCCGGACGAACTCGGCGTAGAACTGGGGCTCGATCGCGCCGACCGCCATGTGCTTCCCGTCGGCCGTCTCGTAGACGTCGTACCAGGGGGCGCCGGTGTCGAGCATGTTGACGCCGCGGCGGTCCTCCCAGATGCCGCCCGCGAGGAAGCCGTGGATGAACGTGGACAGGTGCGCGGTGCCGTCGACGATGGCGGCGTCGACGACCTGGCCGCGGCCGCTCGTCCGGGACTCCAGCAGGGCCGACAGGACGCCGACGACGAGGTACATGCTGCCGCCCGCGAAGTCGCCGAGGAGGTTCATCGGGACCTGCGGCGGGCCGCCGGCGCGGCCGATGGCGTGCAGGGCGCCGGTGACGGCGATGTAGCCGATGTCGTGGCCGGCGCTCTGCGCGAGCGGGCCGTCCTGGCCCCAGCCGGTCATCCGGCCGTAGACGAGGGCGGGGTTGCGGTCGAGGCACGCGTCGGGGCCGATGCCGAGGCGCTCGGTGACGCCCGGCCGGAAGCCCTCGAGCAGCACGTCCGCCTTCTCGACGAGGCGCAGGACGACGTCGCGTCCCCGGTCGGACTTGAGGTCGACCGCGACGGACCGCTTGCCGCGGTTGGTGAAGTCGGTGGCCATCCCGCCGCCGACGGCCGAGGCGCGTTCCACCCGGATCACCTCGGCGCCGAGGTCGGCCAGCAGCATCGCGGCGAACGGCCCCGGCCCGATCCCGGCCAGCTCGATCACCCGCACTCCGGAGAGCGGACCTTTGCCCATCTCGCGACCCTTTCGCTGAACGTCGTTCGGTCCCCCCAGTGTGCACCATCGGCGTAAGCGGATGCTGACGCGGGTCAGCGGTCGCGGTCCCGGGCGGTGACCCGGACGGCACCGCCGGGGTCGGGCGAGGTGCCGACGAGCAGCCGGCCCTCGGTGCGGGTGCGCAGTCCGCCGTCCGCATGCGGGGTGAGGCCGCGCGCGGCGGCGGCGAGGTAGCGGCGGGCGCCGTCCGGCGCCGTCCACCACGTGCCGCTCACCGGGCGCCCCACGTCGCAGGCGCCCGTCCGGATCGGCTCGGCCCGGGTGAGGAGCATCGCCTCGGACGAACCGGTCCCGTCGGCGAACGCGAGGCGGGTGCACGTCCAGTCGGCGCGGCCCCCGCCGTGCGGCAGCCGTCCGGCCCAGAAGTCCCACGCGACCGCCTCGGCGACCGGCCGGTCCCGCTCGGCGGTGAGGCAGCCGAGCCGGTTCCAGAAGTCGCGGCCCGCGGGCCCGAGCCGCTCCGCGGGCGCGGCGCCGGACGTCCGGCGGTCGAGCGACCGGGGGTCGGTCGTCCGGTGGTCGGGCGAGCGGTAGGCCAGGACGGGCGCGCGCGGGCCGCCGAGCGCCCCGACGGTGCGGGAGCCGACGTGGAACAGCGGACCGCGGCCGCAGGGCGTCGCGGGCGCGACGGGCGCGGTCACGCCGTCGCGGACCGCCAGGGCCGCGCCGTCGAGGGTCTCGGGGGCGGCGTCCCAGGGCGCGAGCAGCCAGCGGCCTCCGGGCAGCGCGATCGGGGCGGCGGGGTCGGCGCCCGCGAGGCGGACCTCGAGCCCGGCCGGGGTGTACCGGGCGAGGCGGGCGCCGCTGCGCATCACCGCGAGCGGCCCGCCGGCGGCACGCCCGGCGTAGAGGAGTTGGGCGGCGTCGCCGGGCCGGTCCGCGCCGGTCTCCGCCGCCCAGGCGGTGGCGGCCTCCCGCAGGAACACGTCGTCGCGGACGAGGTCGCCGCGCGCGGGCCAGGCGTCGAGGGACCGGACGGTGCGCCAGGCGTCCGGCGCGGCGGTGACGAGCCGCAGCGACGCGGCGGGCGCCGCGGGCGGGCGCTCGGTGACCACCAGGGCGCCGACCAGGACGGCGGTGAGGGCGGCGGCCGTGACCAGCGGCAGCACCGACCGGTTCCGGACGGGCCGGACCGGCACCGGCTCGAACCGCGCGGGCCGCCGCGAGGGCGGCGCCTCGACCGCGTCGGCCGCCTCGATCACCTGCCAGGGGCGGCGCACGCGCAGCTCGATGAGCTGGTCGCGGACGGCGAAGCGCGGCATCCCCTCGATGTGCAGGAGCACGTAGGCGACGCGGACGCCGGGTTCGAGCTTGGCGAGCGCGACGGTCAGCGCCGGGTCGGGCAGCCGGGCGGGCAGCGCGCGCAGCCAGGGGCCGAGGCCGATCTGCAGCCGGCGGGACGGCCGCATCGCGCGGCGCAGCACGCGGGTGCGGCGGCGGGCCAGCCCGGCCGCCGAGCGGTCGCGGGCACCGCGCGCGGTGCCGTCCACGATCCGCCGGGCGAGCGCCAGCCGGTAGACGCGCTTGCCCCGGCCCGGCAGAACGAAATACGCCATTCGGACAAGGTCGCCGTACGCCGATTCGGCCGCGGGCGTTCCCGCCTCCGAACCCGTCAGGACATCTTCCATCACGGCGCGCCACTCCGCTCCCTGCGTTTCCCCGTTCGCGGACCCGAGATTATGGGGCGCACCGACCGGCGTGGAGCCGAATTGGGGGAACACTGACGAAGGCCAAAGAATATGTCGTGCGATTTCCGGACGAATAGACGACGAATCCCCGGCCCCCATGCCCGCC
>NZ_QHJN01000267.1:0-6493 GCF_003947565.1 Actinomadura sp. WAC 06369
GGGCGGGGTCGGCCTCCAGGACGTCGAGGGCGGCGAGGGCGGCGCCGACGGCGGGCGGGTTCAGGCCCGTGTCGAAGATGAACGAGCGGGCCGTGTCGACCAGCGCGTCGACGACCTCGGGGGCGCCGAGGACCGCGCCCCCCTGGGACGCGAGGGACTTCGACAGCGTGAGCGTGAGGACGACGTCGGGTTCGCCGGCCAGACCGGCGGCGTGCGCGGCGCCGCGGCCGCCCGCGCCGACGACGCCGAGGGCGTGCGCCTCGTCGACCACCAGGAGGGCGCCGTGCGACCGGACGAGCGCGTGCAGCTCGGCGAGCGGCGCGAGGTCGCCGTCGACGGAGAAGACGGCGTCGGTGACGACGACGGCGTGGTCCTCGTCGCGGTCGGCGAGGGCCTCGGCGACGGCGGCGGTGTCGCGGTGCGGGACGATCGCGACGCGGGACCGCGACAGCCGGCAGGCGTCGACGATCGAGGCGTGGTTCGTGCGGTCGGACACCACGAGGACGTCGGGGCCGGAGAGCGCGGTGACGGCGCCGAGGTTGGCGAGGAAGCCGGAGGAGAACACGAGCCCGGCGGCGGCGCCGGTGAACGCGGCGAGCCGCCGGTCGAGCTCGGCGTGCAGCTCGGTGGTGCCGCTGACCAGCCGCGACCCGGTGGATCCGGTCCCGAAGGCGCGGGCCGCGGCGGCGGCGCCGGCGGCGAGGCGGGGGTCGCCGGACAGCCCGAGGTAGTCGTTGGACGCCAGGTCGATCAGGTCGCCGGTGCGGGGCCGGAGCGTGCGGCGCAGCCCCGCCGCGTCCCGCCGCGCGGCCGCGTCCCGGAGCCTGGCGAGGGGATCTGCGGGGATCATGCGGGCATCCTGCCAGGTGCCCGGGGCGGGGGGACGCGCGGGTCGCGCCCGGAAGCGATGGGCGATGATGGTGGCGTGCCTACCTTGACCGATCTGGTCCGCGATCACACCGACCTGACCGAGACGGACGTGGAGTGGCTGCACGCCCTCGTGTCGGACTGGCAGCTGCTCGCCGACCTGTCGTTCGCCGACCTGCTGCTGTGGGTGCCGCTGCGGATCGGGGACGCGCCGCCCGCGGACGCGCGGGGCCGCGCCCTCGACACCGGCGCGGCCGTCCCCGGCTGGGTGGCGATCGCGCAGATGCGGCCGACGACCGGCCCGACCGCGTATCCGGAGGACCTGGTCGGGAAGGTGGTCCGGACGGGACGCCGGAAGCTGATCGACGTCGCGTGGCGGGAGCGCCGGATCGTCCGGGAGGGCGACCCGGAGTGGGGGAGCGGCATCCCGGTGCGGGAGGAGTCGATCCCGGTGCGGCGCGGCGCGAAGATCCTCGGGGTGATCCAGCGGAGCACGAACCTGAGTTCGGCGCGGACGCCGAGCCGGCTGGAGCTGACGTACCTGCAGTCCGCCAGCGACCTCGCGAAGATGATCTCCGAGGGGCGGTTCCCGGTGCCGGGGGAGGAGCCGAACCTGGTGCGCTCGCCGCGCGTCGGGGACGGGCTGATGCGGCTGGACCGGTCGGGGCGCGTCACGTACGCGAGCCCGAACGCGCAGTCGGCGTACCGGCGGCTCGGCTACCCGACGGACCTGGTGGGCGAGAACCTCGGGGAGATCACCGCGGAGCTGTGCGACACCGGGGAGCCGCTGGAGGAGGCGCTGAGCGTGCTGCTCAGCGGCCGGGCGCCGCGCGAGGTGGAGGTGGAGGCGCACGGCCCGATCATGCAGCTGCGGACGATACCGCTGGTCGTCGGCGGCACGCGGATCGGCGCGATCGTCCTGTGCCGGGACGTCACCGAGCTGCGGTGGCGGGACCGGGAGCTGATGACGAAGGACGCGACCATCCGGGAGATCCACCACCGGGTGAAGAACAACCTGCAGACGGTCGCGGCGCTGCTGCGGCTGCAGGCGCGGCGGCTGCGGATCCCGGAGGGGCGGGCGGCGCTGGACGAGGCGGTCCGGCGGGTCGGGTCGATCGCGATCGTGCACGAGACGCTGTCCCTCACGCCGGACGAGCTGATCGACTTCGACGACATCGCCGACCGGGTCATCACGATGGCGGGGGAGGTGTCGACGCCGGAGACCAAGGTCACGCCGAAGCGGTCCGGGAACTTCGGGGTGCTGCCCGCGGAGGTCGCGACGCCGCTCGCGATGGCGCTGACGGAGCTGCTGCAGAACGCCCTGGAGCACGGGCTCGCGCACCGGTTCGGGACGCTGGAGGTCGTCGCGCACCGGACGGGCGGCGGCCGCGACGGCGCGGCGGACGAGCCGTCCGACCTGCGGCGCAGGGCGGCGCGGCAGCCGGTGTGGGGGGAGCTGTCGGCGGCGGGCGAGCCGGAGCCGCGCCCGGACGGGCCGGACGGCCGGGACGCGGCGGGCGAGCGGCGCCTCGTCGTCGTGGTGGCGGACGACGGGGTGGGGCTGCCCGCCGACTTCGACGTGGAGAGCAGCAACAGCCTCGGGCTGCAGATCGTGCGGACGCTGATCGTGGGGGAGCTGGGCGGGAACCTGGACTTCCGGCGGCGCGAGGGCGGCGGCACGGAGGTCGTCGTGGACGTCCCGCTGGACGCCGGCCACCGGGGCGGCCCGCCGCGCTGACCGGCCCGGCACGGCGAAGTGCCCGCGACCCCGGGGGCACGGGCACTTCGGAAGTCTCGCGGCGCTGGTTCGGCTCTCCGGCCGGGCGGGCTCGGAGGCGGCGCCGTGCGGTGGACGGCGGTTACAGGCCGGCGTTCGCGCGGGTGCGGGCGCGGGCCGCGCGGCGCTTGAGGGCGCGGCGCTCGTCCTCGCCCATCCCGCCCCAGACGCCCGAGTCCTGCCCGGACTCCAGCGCCCAGCGCAGACACGCGTCGGTGACGTCACAGCGCCGGCATACCTGCTTGGCCTCTTCGATCTGCAGGATCGCGGGCCCGGTGTTGCCGATCGGGAAGAACAGCTCGGGGTCCACGTCACGGCAGGCTGCGCGGTGGCGCCAGTCCATGCGGTCCACTCCTTCGTCAGGTGGTGGAGACACTCCACCCAATTGTGAACGATTTCACATGTCGCGAACGCCCGGAGCGGCGGTGGCCGGGTCCAGGGGTGGTTGTTCGACGGCGCCGTGAGCAGGCGGTCGGCGTCATCGGGACCCCTGTCGTTCGGGCGCAACTTGAGCGTGTCAGGGGCGCACTACCAGGCGCAAGACCTTTGAGAAAGGATTCTCAAAGTATGGGTGTCGCATGTGTCACATCAGTGGGTCGAACGTGTTACTTGGATCTCAACACAACGGCCGGGGTGCCTCATATGACGATCCGGATGGCCTTCGGCACCGAACGGAACGTCACACTGCGGTGCTCGCCGAGGTAGTCGCCGTCCAACTGAAAGGCGACGGGACGCTCCGCCCGCACCGTGACCTCCGCCGCGTCGTGCACGTTCACGACGTCCCGTCCCTGCACAGGACGGGTGCGGGCCAGCAGCATCCCCGCCACCGCCGCCAGCGTCGGCCCCACCCGCAGCGTCCGGACGCCGAACACGTCGAGCCCCCGCGCGAAGTGCGCGAGCGGACTCGGATTCACCGGAAGGCGGCCCACGAAAGTCCACGGCGACGTATTAGAGATGAACGCCAGGAACAGGCCCGATTTCGGCGGGCGCCCCGGCTGTTCCAACGTGAGCGCGGGCCGGCGCCGATCCGTGCCCGCGAAGAAATGGCGAACGGCCGTTCGAACATAGAGCGACGGATCGGCCTTCCGGCCCGTTCCGCGCCGCCGCTCGACCTCCCGGACGACCTCCGCGTCGAGCCCGACGCCCGCGCAGAACATGAAGTACCGCTCGGGGCCGTCGCCGGGCCGCGCCGCGCCCAGCCCGACCGTCCGGTAGCGGCCCGCCCGCAGCGCCTCCAGCACCACGCCGGTCGCGCCGATCGGGTCGTCGGGCAGCCCGAGCGCCCGCGCGAACACGTTCGCGCTCCCGGTCGGCAGCACCGCCAGCGCGGGGGGTTCGGCGACGCCCGCCGACAGCAGGCCGTTCGCGGCCTCGTTGACCGTTCCGTCCCCGCCGACCGCGATCACCACGTCGTAACCGTCCGTGGCCGCGTCCCGGGCCAGTTCCACGGCGTGCCCGCGGTGCCCCGTCTCGGCGATGACGAGGTCGAGGTCGCCGGCGCAGGCCCGGACCAGCAGTTCGCGGGCCCGCCGGGAGGTGGAGGTCGCCTTGGGGTTGGCGATGAGCATGGCGCGCACGGCGCCAGGTTACCGAGAGTCGCACCGGACGTTCCCCGGGGCGTCGCCCGGACGCCCGCCGGACGCCCCTCCGGGCGGCGACCCGGGAGAGCCCACCGGGCCGGGCCGAGTAGGGTTTCGTTGTGTCCAAGCGTCTGAGCGCCGCCCGCCCCAAGACCGTGTACGCCGCCGCCGGCCTCGAGGCCGCGGAGGGCGCCGCCGCCGTCGTGTACGGCGCGTACGTCGGCGTGGAGACCGCCATCGGCGAACCCGTCGACCCGGTCAGCGCGATCGGTGTGACCGTCCTCGCCCTCGCCGGCGGGATCGGGATGCTCGCCTGCGCCCGGGGCCTGCTCCGCGCCGACCAGTGGAGCCGCGCCCCCGCCGTCCTCACCCAGCTGTTCGCGCTGCCGGTGGCGTGGTCGCTGTGGCAGGCCGAGCAGTACGCCATCGGCGTCCCGCTGGGCGTCGCCGCGATCCTCGCCCTGGTCACCCTGCTCAGCCCGCCCAGCACCGCCTGGCTCGTCACCGACCACGACGAGGATGACGACGGCGACTCGGAGGGCGGCGCGGACGGCGGTGCGGACGCGGAGAAGTCCGCCGGGAAGCCGTCCGGCGGAAAGTGACGGGCCCGGCGGCCGAAGCCACCGGGCCCGCACGGGTCACTCGTCCGCGGTCAGGCCCTCGCGGAGCTGCGCCAGCGTCCGCGCCAGCAGCCGCGACACGTGCATCTGCGAGATGCCCAGCTCCGCCGCGATCTGCGACTGCGTCATGTTGCCGAAGAACCGCAGCAGCAGGATCTTCTTCTCCCGCGCGGGCAGCTTCTCCAGCAGCGGCTTGAGGGACTCGCGGTACTCGACGCCCTCCAGCGACTCGTCCACCATGCCGAGCGAGTCCGCCACCGCGGGCGCGTCCTCGTCACCGGAGTCGGGCGCGTCCAGGGACACCGTGGAGTAGGCGTTCGCCGACTCCAGGCCCTCCAGCACCTCCTCCTCGCTCATCTGCAGGTGCGCCGCGAGCTCGCTCACCGTCGGCGCGCGGCCCTCCCGCTGCGCCAGGTCGCTGATCGCCTTGGTGAGCGACAGCTTCAGCTCCTGCAGCCGGCGCGGCACCCGCACCGCCCAGCCCTTGTCGCGGAAGTGCCGCTTGATCTCGCCGACGATCGTCGGCGTCGCGTAGGTGGAGAACTCCACGCCGCGCTCCAGGTCGAACCGGTCGATCGACTTGATCAACCCGATCGTGGCGACCTGGATCAGGTCGTCCAGCCACTCGCCGCGGTTCCGGAACCGCCGCGCGAGGTACTCCACCAGCGGCAGGTGCAGCTCCACGAGCTGGTCGCGGATGCGCTGGCGCTCCGGGTCGCCCTCCGGCAGCTCGGCGAGGCGCTCGAACAGGGCGCGCGCCCGCGCGCGGTCCGGCACCGCGCTGTCGGACCGCTCGTTGTCCTCGCCCGCCAGGGTCGTCTTCTCCGTCACTGGGGCCCACCCGCACCGCGCCGCTTCTGCAGCGTCACGGTGACCCGGTCGTCGGAGCCCACCTTGGCGTCCACCTCGCCGGCCAGCGACGAGAGGACCGTCCACGCGAACGTGTCACGGCTGGGCTCCCGGCCGTCCACGGTCAGCACCGATACGGAAATGCGCATCGCCTCCCCGGTCAGCTCGAACTCGCACGACAGGTCGGTCCCGGGGACGGCCTGGGCCAGCAGCATCGCGCAGGCTTCGTCGACCGCGATGCGCAGGTCCTCGATTTCGTCCAGCGTGAAGTCCAGCCGCGCGGCGAGCCCCGCGGTGGCGGTCCGCAGGACGGACAGGTACGCGCTCGCGGCGGGCAGCTTCACCGTCACCACGTCGCGGACGGACAACTTCGTACTGGCCGGCATTGCAGCGGTTTCCTCGGTCACGTCACTCCCTCGCAGGATGGTCCCGCTGCCTTCGAAACTACCGCCTGCGAAGCACTCCGCGAGACTCCAACGCGCGTGTTTGTTTGCAAGGCCCTCGGCGTCAGGCCGCGGGGCGGCCTTCCTTCAACGGGCCTTGCGTGCGATTGCTGCATCGCTCCGACTCGCCCCAGGGGGCTCGCTGCGCGATCAAGTTCTCGCGAGCTCGAACTTGGCTTCGCTCGCAATCGCAGTGGTTCCCGTCCGCTCTGGCTGGGGAACCGGTGGCCGGGCGGGTGCCCTTGCAGGTGGGGTACCGGCTCTTTTAGTGGATGCTGTGTGAGATTTTGCGACTCCGGTGGGTGGATCTTTCGGGTTTGCGGGGTGGGGTCTGTCTCGTAGTAACATCGGACGTTG
>NZ_QHJN01000268.1:0-6471 GCF_003947565.1 Actinomadura sp. WAC 06369
GCGGCGGGTCGCGGCCGTTGTGACTGTCATCGCTGCCGACGGGGACAATATGATCGCCACGGTCGGAATCTCCGCCGCAGACCCGTGCGGGCGTGCGGGGGGCCATGGGCTGCGGCCGGTCGACGCGCCCGAGGACTGAGGCCGATCAGCGCCCCCTCGCGCGGCGCGAGGGGGCGCTGATCGGCCTCAGTCCTCGGGCGCGTCGACCGGCCGCAGCCCGGCGAACCCGGCGGCGCGGGCGGCGTGCGCGGCGAGGATTCCGACCGTGGCGATCATGTTGTGCACGTCGCCGGCGAGGACCTTCCGGACGGCCTCGTCGAGCGGCACCCACACGGCGGGCATGTCGGCCTCCTCGTGGATCCGCTCGAAGTCGATCTGGTCGGCGGGGACCTCGGCGACATCCCGGGCGAGGAAGATGCGGACACGCTCGTCCGACATGCCGGACGAGGGGTACACGTCGACGAGGGTGTCCCAGCGCTCCGCCCGGTACCCGGCCTCCTCCAGCAGCTCGCGCCGCGCGAGCTCGTGCAGGGGCTCCCCCGCCACGTCCCGCAGCCCGGCGGGCGCCTCCCACAGCAGCCGCCCGACCGGGTGCCGGTACTGGCGGACGAGCAGGACGCGGTCGCGGTCGTCCAGCGCGATCACGCCGACGGACCCGAGATGCTCGATCACGTCCCGCCCGACGACCTCGCTGCCGTCGCCGCGCGGCATCTCCACCCGGTCGCGCCGGACGTTGAACACGTGCCCCTTGAACGCCGTGGTCTCCTCCACGACGCGCCAGCGCTCCGGGCGGTCGCGGACGTCGTCCGGGCCGAGGCCGCTCACGACGCGGTCACGGCGCCGGGCGCCCGGCCTCGGCCGTGCTCCCCGGCGTAGTCGATCGCGGCGGCGACCAGGCCGGTGAACAGGGGGTGCGGGCGGGTCGGCCGGGAGCGGAACTCCGGGTGCGCCTGCGTCCCGACGAAGAACGGGTGCCGGTCGCGGGGCAGCTCGGCGTACTCGACGAGCCGGCCGTCCGGCGACAGGCCGCTGAACCGCAGTCCGGCGTCCTCCAGCCGGTCGCGGTAGAGGTTGTTCACCTCGTACCGGTGCCGGTGCCGCTCGGAGATCTTCGACTCGCCGTACAGCTCGCGGACGATCGAGTCCTCGGCGAGGTCGGCGGGGTAGAGGCCGAGCCGCATGGTGCCGCCCATGTCGCGCTCGCCGGCGACGACGTCGAGCTGGTCGGCCATGGTCGCGACCACGGGGTCGGCGGTGGTCGCGTCGAACTCGGCGCTGCCCGCGCCGGGGATCCCGGCGAGGTTGCGGGCCGCCTCGATCACCATGCACTGGAGGCCGAGGCAGATGCCGAGCAGCGGGACGCCGTTCTCGCGGGCGTGCCGGACGGCGCCGAGCTTGCCCTCGATGCCGCGGACGCCGAACCCGCCGGGGATCAGCACGCCGTCCACGCCGTCCAGCTCGCGCTTGGCGCCCTCGGGCGTCTCGCAGTCGTCGCTCTTGACCCAGCGGATGCGGACCTTGGCGTCGTTGCCGAACCCGCCGTGCCGGAGCGCCTCGGTGACCGACAGGTACGCGTCGGGCAGGTCGATGTACTTGCCGACGAGGGCGATGGTGACGTCGTGCGCGGGCCGGTGGACGCGCCGCAGCAGCTCGTCCCACGCGCCCCAGTCGACGTCCCGGAACGGCAGGTCGAGGCGGCGGACGACGTAGGCGTCGAGCCCCTCGGCGTGCAGCACCTTCGGGATGTCGTAGATGCTGGCGGCGTCGACGGCGGAGACGACCGCGTCGCGGTCGACGTCGCACATCATGCTGATCTTGTGCTTGAGCCCGTCGGTGATCGGCCGGTCGGAGCGGCACACGATCGCGTCGGGCTGGATGCCGATGGAGCGCAGCGCGGCCACCGAGTGCTGCGTGGGCTTGGTCTTCAGCTCGCCGGACGGGCCGATGTACGGCAGCAGCGAGACGTGCAGGAAGAAGCAGTTCTCGCGGCCGATCTCGTGCCGGATCTGCCGGACGGCCTCCAGGAACGGCTGCGACTCGATGTCGCCGACCGTCCCGCCGACCTCGGTGATCACGACGTCGACCTCGGCGCCGTCGGAGCCGTCCGCCATGCCGCGGATGCGGTCCTTGATCTCGTTGGTGATGTGCGGGATGACCTGCACGGTGTCGCCGAGGTACTCCCCGCGCCGCTCCTTGGCGATGACGTTCGAGTACACCTGGCCGGTGGTGACGTTCGCGGAGCCGTGGAGGTCGGTGTCCAGGAAGCGCTCGTAGTGCCCGATGTCCAGGTCGGTCTCGGCGCCGTCGTCGGTGACGAAGACCTCGCCGTGCTGGAAGGGGTTCATCGTGCCGGGGTCGACGTTGAGGTAGGGGTCGAGCTTCTGCATGGTGACCCGCAGGCCGCGGAGGGTGAGTAGCCGGCCCAGGCTGGACGCCGTCAGACCCTTGCCGAGGCTGGAGGCGACACCGCCGGTGACGAAGAGATGCTTGGTAGGACGAGTTCTACCAGTGGCTGCCGAAGGCAAGAAGGCGCTCCCGTGGTCGTTGCGATGCGGACGGTACCGCTTGGAGCCTGGAGAAGGCTCACTGTCCACGGGCCACCAGGATAACAGCCGCGCACCGGTGAGGCGTCCGGAGGTCGAACGTCCGGTGGCGCCCCGCTCCTGGTCAGGGGCCGAACCGACCGCCCGCGAGCCCACCGCCGCCGTCCCGCCGCAGGCCGTCCCGCCGCAGGCCGTCCCCAGGCCGTCCCGCCGCGCGGCACGGCGGGCCGGTGAGCTGGCGGCACGCCGCGCGGCGCCCCGAGCAGCGTGCTCCGAAGCGGGCTCCGTCGCACACGACGGGGGCGGGCCCGGGCGGCGGCGGTGGCGGTGGTTGGCCTCGGAGGCCGTCGTGGGCCGGTCGCGAGGCTGCCGGGGGCCGGAACGGCGAACGGGACGGCGCGGTCGCGCCGTCCCGTTCGTCCGTCTGCCGCCCGTCCGTCCCCTAGAGGCGGGGCGTGGCCGCGGTCGGCATGATCGTGCGGAGCTGGCGGGTCAGCTCGTCGATCAGCGAGCGCGCCTGGTCGGCGGCGTTCTTGGCGGCGTCGCGCTCCTGGGACAGCTCGGCGATCGCGGCGCGCTGCTCGGTGACCGCCTGCGCCAGCTGGTCGACCCACTGGTCGCGCTCGGCGAGCTTCTCGGCCACGGCGTCGCGCTCGGCGGCCATCTGGCGCATTCCGGCCACCGCCTTGTCCCGTTCCCGGCCGGCCTGGTCGGCGCGGCCGCGGGCGAGGGTGAGCTCGGACTCGGCGCGCGCCTGGGCCTGGACGGCCGCCTCGCGGGCCCGCTCGGCGTCCTCGCGGGCCTTGGCGGCGACGTCGCGCTCGCGCTCGGCCTTCTTGCCCGCCTCCAGCGACTGGGCGGCGGTGTCGAGGGCCTGCTGCCGCTCGGCCTCGGCGGCCTCGGCGCGGCGCTGCGCGTCGGTGGCGCGCCGTTCGGACTCCTGCGCGCGCCGCTCGGCGTCCTGGGCGCGCCGGTCGTTCTCCTGCGCGCGGCGCTCGGCGGCGTCGGCGCGGCGGCGCGTCTCGTCGGCCTCCTTGCCGGCGGCGACCACGGCGTGCTGCAGGTTCTGCGCGGTCATCTCCGCGTCGGACACCTTCGCGCGCAGCGCGGTCAGCTCGGCGTGCGCGGTCTCCAGCGCCCGGGACAGCTCGGCGGCCTGCTCGGCGGCGCGGTCGCGCTCGGTCTCGGCCGCGCGGCGGCCGGCGACGGCGTCCTCGACGGCGCGCAGGGAGTCGTCGCGGGCCTCGCTCATGGCGTCGCGCTGCTGGATGGCCTGCCGGACGGTCGCCTCGGCTTCGGCGACGCGGTGTTCGGCCTGCTCGACCTGGGCCCGCGCCTGGGCCGCCTGGCCCTGCGCCTGCTCCATCTGGGTGCGGGCCTGCTCGGCCTGCGCGCGCGCCTGGTCGGCCTGGATGCGGGCCTGCTCGGCCTGTCCGCGCGCCTGGTCGGCCTGGACGCGTCCCTGCTGGGCCTGGTTCCAGGCGGCGGCCGCGTCGCGCTGGGCGGCCTCCTTCTCCGTCTGGAGGGCCGCGATCTGGGTGACCGCCTCGTTCTGGACCTCGGTGGCGCGGCGCTCCGCCTCGGCGATCTTCCGCTCGGCCTCGACGGCGCGGCGGTCGGCCTCCTCGGCCTGCCCCCGCGCGCGCTGCACCTCGCCCCACGCCGCCGCCGCGTCCCGCTGCGCCGACTCCTTCTCCGCCTGGACGGCCGAGACCTGCGAGGCGGCCTCGCTCTGCGCCTCGGTGATGCGGCGCTCGGCCTCGACGGCGCGGCGGTCGGCCTCCTCGGCCTGCCCCCGCGCGCGCTGCACCTCGCCCCACGCCGCCGCCGCGTCCCGCTGCGCCGACTCCTTCTCCGCCTGCAGGGCCGAGACCTGCGAGGCGGCGTCGTTCTGCGCCTCGGAGACCTTGCGCTCGCCGGCGGCGAGGGCGTCGCCGATCAGGTCGGCCATCTGGCGGAGCCGCTCGACGATGTCCCAGGGCTGCGCCTCGGGCTGCTCGGGCTCCGGCCGGGCGGTGTCGCCGGGCGGGTCCGACTTGGTCATCTGGATCGGCTGCTGGGCGGCAGGCACGGAGACGTCCGACCCGCGCGACGGGTCGCGGCCCATCGCGGGCCAGGGGGAGCCCGGGTCCGGGACTCCGCGCGAACCACCCGATCCGTTCAGCTCGCTCACTGCTCTCCTCGACTGGCGGCGCTGGGCCGCGTTCGCGGGGCTGGTGTGCACGTCGTGTGCGCGGGGCCGCCCGTGGACATGGTGCTCGCTTCACTCCTCGCCCGCAGGCTCGTCGCTTCGCTCACGGAAGGCACTCTAGTCCGGACCGGCGAAACGTTTGCCCAGTTTGGGGTTTGCTTTAGCGGTCCCGGTCCGGTGTTCACGCACGCAGCGCGCCTGATCAACCCCCTATCACGGTCCCGGGCGGGTCCGTGGGGGCTTCCCCGGACGGTGCCATGACTCACACCCGAACGCCACCTCGGAACGTTCCACGGAGACCGGACGAACGCACACACCGAGCCCGAAACCTCCTGCGCACCGGACGCCCCCGCCGGGTGGCCGCCGCGCGGACGCACGCACCACGGCACCGGACGCCGCCCCCACCGCCCAGGACGGACCGAGCGCGCGAGGAGTTTCGGGGTCGGACGCACGCGCGGGCGCGCGCGAGTGCGAGAATCCGGCCCATGGAGCTTCGCACCCTGTACCCGCCGATCGAGCCGTACGACTCCGGGCTGCTCGACGTGGGTGACGGCAACCGCGTCTACTGGGAGGTCTGCGGCAACCCGGACGGCAAGCCCGCCGTCATGCTGCACGGCGGCCCGGGCGGCGGGTGCAGCCCCGCGCACCGCCGGCAGTTCGATCCCGAGGCGTACCGGATCGTGCTGTTCGACCAGCGCAACTGCGGCCGGAGCGAGCCGCACGCCAAGGATCCGGAGGTGTCGTTGGAGGCGAACACCACCTGGCACCTCGTCGCCGACATGGAGCGGCTCCGCGAGCACCTGGGGATCGACCGGTGGCTCGTCTTCGGCGGGAGCTGGGGCAGCGCACTGGCGCTGGCGTACGCGCAGACGCACGCAGACCGCGTCACCGAGCTGGTGCTGCGCGGCATCTTCACGCTGCGGCCGTTCGAGCTGTACTGGTTCTACCAGGAGGGCGCGTCGCTGATCTTCCCCGATCTGTGGGAGCGGTACATCGAGCCGATCCCGGAGGACGAGCGCGAGGACCTCGTCTCCGCGTTCCACGAGCGGCTCAACTCCCCCGACCGCGACGTGCGCGTGGCGGCCGCCCGCGCCTGGTCGACCTGGGAGGGGTCGACGCTCACGCTGCGCCCCGACGCGAAGCTGGCGGACGGCTTCGGCGAGCCCGACTACGCGGTGGCGTTCGCCCGGATCGAGAACCACTACTTCGTCAACGGAGGGTTCTTCGAGGAAGACCAGCTGATCCGGGACGTCGACAAGATCCGGCACATCCCGGCGGTCATCGTGCAGGGCCGCTACGACGTGTGCACGCCCGCCGCGACGGCGTGGGACCTGCACCGCGCGTGGCCGGAGGCGGACTTCCACATCGTGGACGACGCCGGGCACGCCTACAGTGAGCCGGGAATCCTCCACCGCCTGATCGAGGCGACCGACAGGTTCGCCCGCACCCGCTGAGCCGCTCCACGGACGGGCGTCGGACCGCCGAGGCCCGTCCCCTTCTCCCCGTTCCGGTTCTCCTCGCCCCCGGGCGCGTCGCCGCCCCCTCCGTTTACGGTCCACCACCGAACGTCGTTCCAGCCGGTCCGGAACAGGATCGCCCGACAGTGTCCGGAACTCCCCGCGACGGGCGTCCGGATCGTCCGAAACCTGCGATCGCCTTACCTGTCGGTGCGTTCACCCTGACGCCGAGGTAAGCCCTTTGGGGGCTTGCGGGACAGCCGGAGCCCCTCCCAGATCC
>NZ_QHJN01000269.1:0-6325 GCF_003947565.1 Actinomadura sp. WAC 06369
GACCTTCACCAGCCGGGCGCACGTCCGCGCCGTCCCGGCCGGCCGCTCCGTCTGGGCGCGCCCCTTCCCAGGCAGCGCTCTCTCGGGGAGCGTCCTCTCGGCGGGCCACCTCCCGGACCGCGCCATCTCGGGGCGCGCTCTCTCGGGACGCAACCTCCCGGCCCGCGACATCTTGGCCTGCGCCCTCCCGCACCGCGCTGGCCCGGTCGGCGGTGCTCCGGTCGGCGGCGGGGCCGCCGCCGTCGTCGTCCGGACGGTCGTCCCGCGCGTCCGCCGGACCTTCACCAGCCGGGCGCACGTCCGCGCCGTCCCGGCCGGCTTCCTCCTCGGCGCGCTGCCGCCTGCGGCGGGACACCTCCCTCGCCGCGACGCCCACCGCGACCAGCAGCGGTCCCCAGAACTTGGCCGTCGTCAGGACGGCCTGTACCCACCAGGGCGCCGAGATGTCCGGCAGATCGAAGTCGGGCCACGGCACGTCGGGAAGAGGCAGATCCGGCGGATCCACATCGGGCAACGACACATCGGGCAGGCTCACGTCCGGCCACGGCACCAGCTCCACCAGCATCCGGACCAGCACGCCCAGCCCCAGCAGCGGGAGCAGCACTTGCCCGGCCGCCACCACCACGTGCCGCGACGCGTACAGCACCGGATGCGCCCGCGCGAGCGCCTCCCTGCGAGCAGCCCGCGACCCCTCCGGCGGCGCGAACCGCACCCCCTTGCCGTCCGGCTCGTCCGACCCGCCCGACGCATCCGGCTCATCCCCGGACTCTTCGTTGCCGTCCTCGCCCTCCTCCCGGTCGCGCGCGACGAACTCGCACCGCGCGGCCTGCCCGTCGACCAGCCCCGCCACGTCGAACACCGCGCGCACCGCAGCGTCCTCGAACGGCACCGCCACGGGGTTGAAGCCCGAAGCCTCACCGGCGGACTCCCCGTCCACGTACAGGCGCACCCGGCGCCGCCACCCGGCGCGGCTCGTCTCCGCCTCCAGCAGTCGACCGTCGAGCTCCAGCGTCCAGCGGCCCACCGGAGCGCCCTTCAGCGACATTCCCCCAGCCATGCCTTCAGTCTCGGCACCGCCCGCACCCCCGCCATCCCTCCAAGGGAGACCCCGCATAGACCAAAGTCGACGGACGAAGCCGGAGAACCGCGCCCACCACCGGGGGAGCGGACGAGCCGGATGCCGTGGCGCCGCCCCGGCCGACGCGGACCGACCCGGCGCGCCGAACGGCGGCGCACCACCGTGTCGGTGCGCCGCGAGTGCAACGTGAAGCCGGGCGGAGAGTCCCGGGCCTTGCGAGACGGGCACCGCCGGGATGTCCGCTCTCGGCCCGGCCGACCCGGGCCCGCTCTGGCCTTGGTGTAACCCGCCGCCATTAGGTCTTGCTCGTCCGGCCCTGCACGCGGTGAGACGCCCCGACGAGAGCGCCTGGACGAGTCCTGTGGCGAGGGCATCGACAGTCCGGGCGGCGCCCGCGACGCCTTGTCAGCGGCGTTCGTCGGGCGGCACGGGAAGCGGGCGGCAGGGGTCAGTCGGCGAAACGCCAGCGGGACGCGCCGAACGGCTCGGCGGTCGCCACGCCGAACGCCGTGCGCAGGCGCAGCCGGTACACGTGCCACGGCGGGGGCCCCGCGCTCTGCGCGCTGAACGGGGCGGTCAGCGCGTCGCCGTCCACCTGCGCGGGCCAGCCGCCGTCCCGGTATCCGGCCGCGACCGGCTCGAGCACCGCCGCATCGGTGACCCGCACCGCCTCGCCCTCGAGGACCAGGTCCGCCCCCGGCACCCGCACCGAGACCGTGCACGCCGGGTTCGCCGCCAGGTTGCGGGACTTGCGGGTACCCGGGCCGCTGGTGAAGTACACCTCCCCGTCGAGCCACAGCGCACCGATGCCCGCCGCGTGGGGGCGCCCGTCGGGACGGACGGTGCCCAGGAACACCGGCGTCTCCATCTTCGGCAGCGCGGCCACCAGGGCGTCGCGCACGGTGCGCCACTCCAGGGGCCCACCGCCGTAGATGTCGAGGTCCGTGGTCTGGACGGGTTCGCGTTCGGTCATCGTGTCCTCCTTCGGCCGCACGGGCGTCACAAGGACGGACACGGCCGCCGCCCGGAACTCACCGCCCCCGGGCCGCCCGGAAAGAGGACAGGAAACGGCCTCGTTCGGCGCCATACTGGCGGGCGTGACCGACACGACCTCCGGGCGGCTTCTGCGGCTGCTGTCGCTGCTGCAGACCCGCCGCACCTGGACCGGCCCCGAACTGCGCGAACGGCTCGGGGTCAGCGCCCGCACCGTCCGCCGGGACGTCGAGCGGCTGCGCGACCTCGGGTACCCGGTGCACGCCGACCTCGGCGCCGCCGGCGGCTACCGGCTGGAGGCCGGCGCCGCGATGCCGCCGCTGCTGCTGGACGACGAGGAGGCCGTCGCGATCGCCGTCGGGCTGCGCGGCGCGGCCGGCGGAGCCGTCGAGGGCATCGGCGAGGCGTCGGTGCGGGCCCTGGCCAAGCTCGAGCAGGTCCTGCCGGACCGGCTGCGGCGCCGCGTGACCGCCCTGCACACCGCGACCACCCCGCTGACCGGCCCGCCCGCCGGACCCACCGTCGACCCCGCCGCGCTGACCGTGCTCGCCGCCGCCTGCCGCGACCACGAACGCGTCCGCTTCACCTACCGCACCCACGGCGGCGGCGACGGCGGAGGGCCCGCGCGGCTGGTGGAGCCGCACGGGCTGGTGTCGGCGGGCCGCCGCTGGTACCTGGTCGCCTACGACACCGGACGCGCCGACTGGCGCACCTTCCGCGTCGACCGCATGGGCGCCCCGCACCCGACCGGCGCGCGGACGCCGCCGCGGCCGCTGCCGGCCGCCGACGCCGCCGCGTTCGTCACCCGCTCCCTGGCGCGGCGGGCGCCGGTCCGCCGGGCGGTGCTCACCGTGCACGCCTCCGCCGCCGAACTGGCCGACCGGTTCCGCGTCACCGGCGAGGAGATCGAACCCGTCGACGACCGCACCTGCACCGTCCGGACCGCCCCGGACTCCCTGGAGTGGACGGCGCTGCGCATCGCGTTCCTCGACCTGGACTTCGAGGTCCGCGAGCCGCCCGAACTCGCCGAGCGCCTCGCCGCCCTCGCCGTCCGCCTGTCGCGCGCCGCCGCGGCCACCGACCCCGCGGGACGGGGCCGCGGGGACGGCGGCGCGCGCCGGTGAGCGACGATGACGGCATGAGCATCTCCGTCCGCGAGGCGCAGCGGGAGTTCGCCGCCGACGTCGCCTACCTCAACACCGCCACCTACGGGCTGCCGCCCCGCGCCGCCCACGAGGCCGCCCTGGCCGCCGAACGCGGCCGCGCCGCGGGCCTGATGACCGCGCACGCCGCCGACGCCGCCGTCACCCGCTCCCGCGAGGCGTTCGCCCGCCTCATCGGGCTCCCCGCCTCCCGGGTCGCCTGCGGCCCGCAGGTGTCGTACTTCGTCGGGCTGGTCGCCGCGTCCCTCCCGGACGGCGCCCGCGTGCTCGTCGCCGAGGGCGACTTCACCTCGCTGCTGTTCCCGTTCCTCGCCCGCCCCGGGCTGGACGTGCGCGCCGTCCCGCTCGAGGAGATCGTCGACCGGATCGACGCCCGCACCGACGTCGTCGCGGTGTCGGTGGTGCAGTCCGCCGACGGCCGCATCGTCCCCATGGACGACCTCGCCCGCGCGGCCCGCGCGCACGGCGCCCGCGTCCTGCTGGACGCCACCCAGGCGATCGGGTGGCTGCCGGTGCCCGGCGACCGCGCCGACTGGCTGGTGTGCGGGGGCTACAAGTGGCTGCTGGGGCCGCGCGGCACCGCGTTCCTCGCCGGCAGCGAGGAGGCGCTCGCCGACCTCCCGCCGATCGGGGCGGGCTGGTACGGCGGCGCCGACATCTGGGACTCCATCTACGGGACGCCGCTGCGGCTGTCCGCCGACGCCCGCCGCTTCGACCTGTCCCCGGCGTGGGCGAGCTGGATCGGGCAGGCCCCCGCGCTGGAACTGCTGGAGAGCGTCGGGGTGCCCGCGATCCACGCGCACGACGTCGCGCTCGCCCGCCGGTTCCAGGCCGCGCTGGGCCTGCCGCCCGGCGACTCGGCGATCGTGTCGCTGCCCGTCCCGGACGGCACCGCCGAGCGGCTGCGCGACGCGGGCGTGATCGCCTCCGTGCGGGCCGGGCGGCTGCGCTGCGCGTTCCACCTGACCACCACCGAGGACGACGTCGACCGCGCCTCCGCGCTCCTCGCCCCCGTCCTCGCCGGGACGGACGGCGGCACGGTGCCCACGGCCTGACCCGCCCCCGACTCCTCGCGCGCCCCGGCACCCGGCGTCGCTCCCCGCACAGGCGCGAGCAGGCGCCGGGCCCGTAACCGCTCCCGCCGCCAGTCCTCGCCCGGACCTGGGCGCGCGGGGCCCGGACGGCGCCCGACAGGACGGACCCTCCCGCCTACGCCATCGGGGCGCGCCGTCGCCGTCGTCCCTCAGGGGCCGCTCGGCGAGGGGCTCGCCGGGCGGTGGAGCCGTCGATGGGGCGGGCCGGGGCGGAAGATCTTACGAGTCGCTGACAAGGCGGCCGCGCGGGGCCTTTCCGGCCCGTCCGGGCGGGTCCCGCGTCCTACGTTCGTCCGCATGAACGTACTGCTCACCGGGTCGGCCGGATTCATCGGCTCGCACATCGCCGAGGCGCTGCGGGACGCGGGCCACCGCGTCCGCGGCCTCGATCTGCGCCCCGGCGCCGACGACGCGCCCGCCGACGTGCGGGACGGCGCCGACGTCGCCCGGCTGCTGCGCGGAGCGGACGCCGTGTGCCACCAGGCCGCCAAGGTCGGCCTGGGCGTCGACGTCGCCGACCTGCCCGCCTACACGTCGGTCAACGTGCAGGGCACCGCCGTCCTGCTCGCGGAGATGGCCCGCGCCGGCGTCGCCGCGCTCGTCCTGGCGTCGTCGATGGTGGTCTACGGCGAGGGCGCCTACACCTGCGACCGGCACGGCGCCGTGCGGCCCGGGCCGCGGCCCGCGCGGGATCTGGACGCCGGGCGGTTCGAGCCCGGCTGCCCCCGCTGCGGGCGGCCGCTCGTCCCCGGCGCCGTCGGCGAGGACGTCCCGCCCGACCCCCGCAACGTGTACGCCGACACCAAGCTCGCCCAGGAGCACCTGGCCGCGTCGTGGGCGCGCGCCACCGGCGGGTCGGCGGCGGCGCTGCGCTACCACAACGTGTACGGGCCGCGGATGCCGCGCGACACCCCCTACGCGGGCGTCGCGGCGCTCTTCCGGTCCCGGCTGCTGGACGGGCGCGCGCCGCTGGTGTTCGAGGACGGCGCGCAGCGCCGCGACTTCGTGCACGTCCGCGACGTCGCCCGCGCGAACGTCCTGGCGCTGGAGCGGCTCGCGGTGAGCCCGCCCGAACCGGGCGGGCTGCGCGCCTACAACATCGCCAGCGGCGAGCCGCGGACCGTCGGGGACATGGCCGCGGCGCTGGCGGGGGCGCTGGACGGTCCGGCGCCCGAGGTCACCGGCGGGTACCGGCTGGGGGACGTGCGGCACATCGTCGCGCGGCCGGACCGCGCCCGCCGCGAGCTCGGCTTCTCCCCGGCGGTGCCGTTCGCCGAGGGGATGGCCGAGTTCGCCCGCCAGCCCGCCGCGCCCGCCGCGACGCCTACCGGAACGCCTACCGCAACGCCCGCGGGTGCCGCCGTCGAGAGGGTGGGCTCGTGATCGACGTCGTCCTGCCCTGCCTGAACGAGGCGGAGGCGCTGCCGTGGGTGCTGGCGCGGATGCCCGCGGGCTTCCGGCCGCTGGTCGTCGACAACGCCTCCACCGACGGGTCGGCGCGCGTCGCCGCCGACCACGGCGCGCGGGTCGTGCCCGCCCCCGCCCGCGGGTTCGGGGCCGCCTGCCACGCGGGACTGCGCGCCGCCACCGCCGGCACCGTGTGCGTCATGGACGCCGACGCGTCCCTGGACCCCGCCGACCTGCCCCGCCTGGTCGCCGCCCTCGACGACCTGGAGGCGGCGGGCGGACCGCCCGGCCTGGTGCTGGGGCGGCGCCGCCCCACCGGGCGCGGCGCGTGGCCGCCGCACGCCCGGCTCGGCAACGCCGTCCTGGCGCGGTCGCTGAACCGGCGCGCCGGGACCCGGCTGCGCGACCTCGGCCCGATGCGCGCCGCCCGCCGCGCCGCCCTCACCGGACTGGACGTCCGCGACCGCAGGTTCGGGTACCCGCTGGAGACGGTGCTGCGCGCCGCCGCGCGCGGGTGGCGGATCACCGAGATCGACGTCGCCTACCGGCCCCGCACCGGCGAGTCGAAGGTGACCGGGACGCTCGGCGGC
>NZ_QHJN01000270.1:0-6292 GCF_003947565.1 Actinomadura sp. WAC 06369
GGCCGGGAGGGGGTCCCGGCTGGCCGGGCCAGGCTGGGCCGTTCATGATCGCTCCGGGGGTGTCGCGAAGGGGTCGGATCAGACTAGCGGCAGGTGGTGCCGGTTTTCTGGGGGTACCGGGCAACGTGCGATCTTCGTGCCGGTGGCCCGGGCACGCCGCGCTGCTCCTAGGCTGGGGTGGACGGGCCGTCCGCGCCCTGGCGGTGCGGACGGTGCAAGGCGTCTCGTAGGCTTGCCCGGGAGAGGGGAGGCAGGTGTCCGACTCCAGCCGACTGCGGACGGGCGGGCGCGTCAGCGCGCGGCCCGGTTTCCGCCTGCCCTGCACGGTGCCGACGATCGGGCGGATCGATGAGCACTGACCTGGTCGCCCTGGTGCGGCGGCGCCCCGACGTGCACGCCATCGCGGACGGTCTGATCGCGATGGGCGAGCCGCTGGAACTGCGCGGCGGGCAACCGGCCGCGATGCGGCTGCACGGCCCGGACGGGCGGCTGCTCGTCACCGTCGAGGACGCGGTGCAGGTGTCGGTGCACAGCGAGATCGGACGGCTGCTCGGCCCCGAGTTCGCCGAACGGGTGAAGGCCCCGGTGTGGTGGGTGGACGTCCGCGCGGTCGCCGACGTGCCGGAGGCCGCCCGCGTCGCCCGCCGGTTCGCCGACTCGCTCGTCCACTGGCTCGGCGGCGCCGTCTACCCGGACGGCGAGCACGACGGGCCCGCGCTGAGCTGGAAGGCCGGCGACGCCGCGGCCGGCGCCGCCGGGACGACCGGTGCCACCGGGACGGCCGGCGGCCAGGGGACGGCCGAGGGCGCCGCGTACCAGGGCGGTGCCGTGGGCCGCTGACGCGGCACGTCCGGGCGGGCCGGTCAGGCCCAGTCGCGGGTCAGGTCGAGGCCCCAGGGGACGATGTTCCACGGGCTGCGCGGCTCGGCGGCGAGCGCGCCGATGAGCCGGTCGTACTCGTCCTGCGCCTGCCCGCCGCCACCCGACCACAGCAGCCGCCCCTGCAGGTAGCACGTCGCCATGTCGTGCCACGACGTGTACCGGCGCTGGATGTCGAGGGCGAGCGGCAGCATCCGCTCCCAGCAGTACTCCTCGGTCAGCCAGCCGACCATGTGCCCCCACCGGTACAGCATGAGCGCGCGGCCGTAGTCCCAGATGAGGAACCGGCCGACGTTCGCGCGCAGCGCCGGGTCCGCGAGGGTCTTCAGCCGGTGCAGCTCCTCGGCGGCGTGGCCGCGGTCGTTGAACAGCCGGTGCAGGAACTGCGCGAGCTCCGCGCCCTGCTCGCTGAGGTCGGCGCCCGGCTCGTCCCGCAGCAGCGGCGGGACGAGGCCCGCGTACGCGTCGCCGCGGTCGCCGTACCGGACGCGCACCAGCGCGATGAGCCGCTCCACGAACGGGGGTTCGAGCATGTCGCGGGCGATGAGGCCGTCGACCTCGCGGAGCAGCTCGGCGTACTCCTCCTGCTCGGCGGGCGGCCGGGCGGCGAGCTCCGCGTCCTGCGCGAAGTCGGCGCGGTGCCCGTCCTGGACGAGCCAGTTCACGGCGCCGAGGAGCTGTTCGAGGTCGTAGGCGCCCCACGGGTCCTGCAGCAGTTCGAGCGCGGTGCGGCGGTCGGCGGCCGCGGCGGTCTCGCCGGGCGCGGTGCCGAGCCGGTCGATCCGGAACCCGTTGACGGCGCCGTAGGGGGCGCCCGCGCCGATGATCCACTGCTGGACGGGCGTGAGGCCGGCGCCGTGCGTGAGGACGCCGGGCAGGTCGGGCGCGGAGATCAGCTCCCACAGCCGCCGCTGGAACTCCGCGGCCTGCCGCTCCTCGGCCTCGAAGAACCCGGCGACCTGCCTGCGCAGCGACGGGTGGCGCACGTAGAGGCGGCGGAAGAACCGCCCGTTCTTCCACACGAGGTGCTCGGGCCGCAGCTCGCCGAACGGCACGCGCGTCCGCCGGTGGACCAGGGCCCGGTCGGTGAAGCGGACCTCGAGTTCGGGCCACAGGGCCGCGACGGGCGTGAACCGCAGCAGCGTCAGCAGCGCCAGGACCGTGCCGAACATGAGCGCGCCGGGGGCGAGCGCCCAGCGCGCGGCGTCCGCCAGTCCGGCCAGGGAGAGGACGGCGCCGGTGAGCAGCAGCGTGACGCCGCCGATGCCGAGCGAGAGCGACCACCCGGTCAGCAGGATGGGGGATCCGTCGATCCGCAGGACCGCCGCCTCGCCGTCGAACTCGAACGCCCCTTCGGCGAGGGTGCCCTCGACGGCCCGCTCAAGCGCGTCGAGCTGACCGGGCTGTCCCATGCAGGGGACGCTACATCATCCCTTACGGGTAGATCATCGGCTCTCTGCGGCGAATGATGTCGGACGGCCCGTAAATCCGGTTTCAGGCGGACTGGAGGTGCTGCATCAGCATGCTGTGCCGCTGCCAGCCGTCCGCGGACCGGCCGTCGCCCAGCGGGAAGAACGTCAGCGGCGCACGCTGCGGCCCGACCTGCTGCCCGGGAATGCCGCTCGGCCCGGACATCTGCCCGGCGACGGCCAGCGCGACCGGCGACGTCTGCCCGGTCCAGCGCGGCTCGGTCGTCAGGTCGGCGCGGCCGGGCGTGTGCTGGACGAACATCGACGCGACCGGGCGGTCGGCGGCGAGCGCCCCGACGAGGGACGGCAGGTGCTGCAGGGGCGGCGGGTCCTCGGGGCCGTACCCGACGGTCACGGTGGTGACCTCGGCGACGCCGCCCTCGACGGCCCGGAAGTCGCACATGGCGAGCGCCGCGCGCGGCCCGGCCCCGCCGACCAGCAGCCGGACGTTGGAGCGGCCCTTGGCGAGCAGGGTGAACGCGTCGCCGCGCCACCGGTTGCCGAGCGGCTCGTCGGTCCCGAGGCTGGCCGGGGGCTTGCCGGTGAGGAGCTGGAGCAGGCGTTCGACGGCGCCGGACAGGTCGGCGCCCGCGTCGTGCCGCAGCCGGTAGACGAGGCTGAGCTGCGCCCCGATCGGCGCGGTCGGCCGGGTGGTGAACCCGGGCGCGTAGTCGCGGGCCTCCGGCACGGGCACGAACGTGCCGCCGTCCCACTTGAGCGGCCGCCCGCTGAGGCCCTCGTAGTAGCCGTCGCCGTTGCGGACGACCCACTGCACGGTGGTGCCGTCGGCGGCGGTGCGCAGCGGCAGCGACAGCCGGGACTCCAGGGGCGTGACCAGCTGCAGCGTGCGTCCGCTCTCGGCGCATTCGCCGACCGTCTCGGCCAGCCACGGGCTCAGCGGCACGACCGGCCGGTCCTGGAGGACGACCATGGCGCGGTCGGTCAGCGCGTCAACGATGCTCATCTTCTGAAGAGTCTAGTCATGCCCCCACGAGCGTTGGCACGGTGTCCGAAACCCGGCGCGGGCCCCCTCTCCGGACCTAGACCGATTCGACCCTCCAGGGTGACGCCCTCCCGGTCGCCGCGTTCGTACCGTCCTGTTCCGTGACCCGCCGCGGGACGGCGGCGGAAGGAAGGACGCCCCGGATGCGAACACTGGCCGCCTTGGCGGGGGAGCTGGACGCGCGGACCCCCGCCCACCGCGACCGCGCCGTCGACGGGCTGCGCGCCCTCGCGCTGCTGACCGTCCCCGCCGGGCACTGGCTCGTCGGCGGGTTCACGCTCGACGCGGAGGGCGGGCTGCGCAACGCGAGCCCGCTGAGCACCTTCGGCGGGCTCGCCCCGGCCTCCTGGTTCCTGCAGACGCTGGGCGTCTTCTTCCTGGTCGGCGGGTACGCGTCGGCGCTGTCCTACCGCCGCCGCCCGGGCACCGCCCGCGCCTGGCTGGCCGAGCGCATGATGCGCCTGGGACGTCCGGTCCTGGGCGTCACCGCGGTGTGGGCGCTGCTGCTGCCGGTCCTGCGCCACGGGTTCGACGTGCCCGCCGCCACCCTGCACGCGGCCTCCACGCTGGTGGTGCAGCCGCTCTGGTTCGTCGGCGTGTACGCGGTGGTCACGGCCCTCACCCCCTACTGCCTGGCGGCCTCCCGCCGCCTCGGGGCCTGGGCCGCGGCGCCGCTGCTGCTCTCGGTCGCCGCCGTCGACGCCCTCCGGTACGGGCCGCTCGCCGACGCGGTGCCGTCCTGGCTGAGCCTCCTCAACCTGCTGCCCGGCTGGATGTTCGCCTACCAGCTCGGCGCGGCCTGGGCGGACGGGCGGATCGGCCGCCGCGGCGCCCTGGTGCTGCTGGCCGGCGGCGCGGCGCTCTTCGCGGTCCTGCTGCTCGCGTTCGGCTACCCGGCGTCCATGGTCGGGGTCCCCGGCGAGGCGCGGACGAACTCGCACCCGCCGTCGCTGCTCGTCCTGGCCCTCGCCGCGGCCCAGTCCGGCGCGGCGGTCCTGCTCCGCGACCGGCTGGGGCGCGTCCTCGCGCGGCCCGCGCTGTGGGCGCCCGTGGCGGTGGTCAACCTGTACGCGATGACGATCCTGTGCTGGCACCAGACCGCGCTGCTGGCCGCCGCGGTCCCGGCGTCCTTCGCCGGGGCGGTCCCCGGGCTGACGGAGGCGCCGGTGACGGCCGGCTGGGTCGCGGCCCGGCTCGCCTGGATGCCGTTCCTGGCGCTGCTCCTCGTCGTCATCGCGGCGTGCGCGCGGCGGCTGGAGGCGCCGTGGGGCGATGTCGGGCCGGTGCGCAGGGCCGCGGCGGCGCTTCTGGCGGCGGGTTTCATGGTCTTCGCGCTGGCCTAGGGCCGACTTTCCCGTGACGAGGGTGGCGGGTGTCCAATCTGTGCTGAAATGTTACGGATGCAGCGAGCCGCCGTGCGGCCTCCCGTCTACTTCGCCGACGAGGACCACGACGCTCCGCCGATACGGGAGTCGCCGGGGCGCGCGTGGCGTGCCCTCGGCTGGGTCTCGATCGTCCTGTCGGCCGTGCTGGTGATCGGGAGCCTGACCGCGTACGGGTTCTGGCGGCGGCTGGACGGGCGCATCGACCGGGAGGACGTCCGGGGGCGGCTCGGCGAGAACCGGCCCGCGAAGCTGAACGACGCGACGAACATCCTGCTCCTCGGCTCCGACAGCCGGGAGGGCGCGAACTCCCGCTACGGGGTCGAGGAGGGGCGCCGCTCGGACACGACGATCCTGCTGCACATCTCGCCGGGCGGGAAGGGCGCGATCGGCCTCAGCTTCCCCCGCGACTCGATGGTGGACATCCCCGCGTGCGAGACCGACCGGCGGACGGTCCCGGCCCGCTTCGGCATGATCAACTCGGCGTTCGCCGAGGGCGGCCCGGCCTGCACCTGGCAGACGATCGAGGCCCTCACCAAGATCCACATCGACCACTACGTCGAGGTCGACTTCGCGGGGTTCACTCGGGTCGTGGACGCCCTCGGCGGCGTCGAGATCTGCGTCCCGCGCAAGATCGACGACCCGAAGGCCGAACTGCGCCTGGAGGCCGGGCGCCAGACCGTCCGCGGGGAGCAGGCCCTCGGGTACGTCCGGACCCGGTACGGCTTCGGCGACGGCTCGGACCTGGAGCGGATCAAGCGGCAGCAGGCGTTCATGGCGTCGATCGTCAAGAAGGCCACCGACGGCAGCATGCTGACCGACCCGAAGCGGGTGTACGCGTTTTTGGAGGCCATCGCGAGCTCCATCCGGACGGACGAGGAGATGACGCTCTCGGTCATGCAGGACCTCGCCACCGGACTGCGCGGCATCAGCGCCGGGAACGTCCGGTTCGTCACCGTCCCGGTGCAGGCGTACCCGCAGGACACCAACCGCGTCCAGTTCGACAAGGCCCGCGCCGAGCCGCTGTTCGCCGCCGTCCGCGAGGACAACACGGTGCCCGAGCCCGAGCCGCCGCCCGCGAAGAAGGGGCCCCCGCCCGTCCAGCCCGCGCAGGTCAAGGTCGGGGTCTACAACGGGACGGGCTCGTCCGGGCTCGGCAAGCGCACGGCCGAGCAGCTCGCCGGGCGCGGCTTCGACGTCGTCAAGGTCGGCAACGCGGACCGGACGTACGCGAAGACGGCGATCCTGTACGGCGAGGGCGCGCAGCGGCAGGCGGAACGGCTCGCGGTCGCGCTGCCGGGGCACCCGCCGCGGCCGTGGAAGAAGGCGAAGCCGGGCTACGTGTACCTCGTCGTCGGCGCGGACGGCGCGAAGGTCCGGGGCGCGAACCCGGTACCGAAGGTGGCCGGAGAAGTTCGGGCAGATCAGGACATATGCGCAGCCGGCTAACCGGACGTACGGTAACGACGTGGTGTCCCCCGCGTCACCCCGGTATCCTCGCCGCGGGCAACCGCCAACCGCACTAAAGCGTCACATGTAGGACGGCAGCTATACCCCCT
>NZ_QHJN01000271.1:0-6189 GCF_003947565.1 Actinomadura sp. WAC 06369
GGCGGAGCCGGGGCCGCACCGGCCGCCGCGCCGCCCGCCGACGCCCCGGCGGCTCCCGCGCCACCGGCCGCCGCGCCGCCCGCGAGGGCGCCGCCCGCCGCGGCGGGGAGGCCGGCGGCGGCGAGGGGGAACAGCGCGGCGAAGGCGGCCGCCGCTCCGGCGAGGGCGCGGACGCCGCGCTCCTCCCAGTCGCCCCCGTACGCCCCGGCTGCGGCGTCCTCCAGTTCGCGGACGAACGCCTCGGCGCCCGCGGGACGCTCCAGGGCCGTCTTGGCGAGGCCGCGCGCCACCAGGTCGCGGACGGGCGCGGGGACGCCGTCGAGCGGCGGCGGCGCGGTCAGGTGCCCGGCCATCAGCGCGGCCCGGTCGCCGCCGAAGGGGCGCCGTCCGGTCAGGCACTCGAAGAACACGCAGGTGGCGGCGTAGACGTCGGTGGAGGGGGACACGGGTTCGCCGCGCCACTGCTCCGGGGCCATGTAGGCGGGAGTTCCCGAGCGGTCCCCGCCGCCCGCCGGGACGGCGATGCCGAAGTCGATCAGCTTGCTGAGTCCGTCGGCGCGTACCACCACGTTCGCGGGCTTGTAGTCGCGGTGCACCACCCCGACGGCGTGCGCGGCGGCGAGCCCGCTCAGCGACCCCTTCAGCACCGTCAGCGCCTGCTCGGGGGTGAGCGAGCCGTGCTCGGCCAAGACCCGCTTGAGCGGGACGCCGTTCACCGCCTCCATCACGATCGCGGCGCCGTGCGGGCTCTCCACCAGCCGGTACAGCCGCGCGACGTGCGGGTCGGCGACCCGGCCGAGCAGCGCGGCCTCGTGCCGGAGCCGGGCGGTGTCGGCGCCGGCCGCCGTGTCCACGTACTTGATCGCGACCGGGGCGCCCGATTCCGTGTGCCGCGCCAGGACGACGCGTCCCTGCGCGCCCCGGCCGAGTTCCGCGACCTCGTCGAAGCCTGTGATCCGCCAGCCGCCCACCGCACGTCCTTCCCGTTGCCCGATCGATCCACTGGTGAGATGCCGGAATGCCCGGCCGGGTTGGGCCGGGATCGGATGCGCGGTCTCCGCGGCGCCGTCGGCGTCCGGTGTGCTCCGGACGGCGGTCCGCCGCGGGCGTGCGGGGGGGCGGTCAGGGGTTGCGGGCCGCCCGCGCGCCCCTGTCGGCGCGGGCGGCGCAACCGAGCCGGCCCGTGCGCGCGGCCCCGCGCACGGGCCGACGGCCGACCCGGCGCCGCGGCGGAGAAGAGCCGCGGCGAACGGGGGTCATCGGTGCCGGAACCGGTGGACCCGCTCCCCGGCGGCGGTCCCGGCGAGGACGGTCGCCGGGACGCGCCCGGGAGCGCCGCCGGGGCGTCCGGGAGGAGACGCGGCGGCGTGGGGAGGGGTCGAACGGCTCACGGTGCTTCCTCGGCGGGGGTTCGGACGAGAGGAAAGTGTTCTAGAGGTCAGAAAACTCTGTCCAGCTGTTTGAGAGAACATCTCAAGATAAGTTGGAGCGGAAGTGTCATCAATTCCCGTTGGAGTGTGCGGGAGGCCATTTCGGCGACGGCCGGGCGGCAGGTAGTAATGTCCGGTCCCGTGCCCCTCGACGAGCTTCTCGACTGCCCGTCCGGACTGCTGGACATGACGTTCGACCAGCTGCGGACGCTCCTCGTCGTGCACGAGACCGGGTCCGCGCTGCGCGCGGCGCGGGCGCTCGGGCGCGAGCAGTCGAGCGTCCAGAAGCAGCTCGACACGCTGAACCGCAACAGCCAGGCGCTGTGCGGGGAGGTGCTGACCGTCCGGCAGGGCCGCGGGAAGGACTTCCTGTTCACCCCGACGGGCGAGGCGACCGTGGAGCTGGCGCGCGGGACGTTCGAGAGCTGGCTGGAGGCCGTGCACCGCAGCAGGCGGCGGCTGGGCCGGATGCTCACCGTGGGGACGACCGAGTTCACGCTGCCGATCGTGTCCCGCGCGTGGAACCGGGTGTCGGAGGAGTTCCGGCAGCGGGAGGTCGAGTTCAAGGTCGCGCACGTCCGGACGAAGGACGTGTGGTCGCGGCTGGAGACGAACCAGGTCGACCTCGTGTGCGGGAGCATCGTCAGCACCCCGGAGGGGGACCGGCGGCTCAAGGAGTACGAGGTCGTCGAGTACGCGCGGGGGCAGGCGCTGCTGCTGACGAACCTGCCGGAGCGCGAGCTGCCCGACGCCCCGGTCCGGACGAGCCGGCTGCCGGGCGTCCCGCTGGTGCTGCCGCCCGCGGGCCTGGTCGCGGACCTGCTGGCGACCTGGTACGGGTCGAACTACCGGGAGCGGCTGAACGTCGTCGCCGACATCGACGACGTGCACTACGGGCTGTCGCTGCTGCGGTCCGGGTTCGTCCGCGGCTGCATGGTGGTCACCGGGTCGATCGGCCGGGGGATGGCCGGGCGGGACGACCCGGACGCCGTGCCGCTGCGCGCGATCGGGCTCGAGGACGACATGGAGCCCCCCGCGGAGCTGATGACCGGCGCGTTCGTGCGCCGCGCCGACCTCGAGCGGTACGGCGCGGACCACCCGCTGAACCGCCTGTGGGAGGCCGTCCGCGAGGACGTCCGCACCTACACGCCGCTGGCCTGACGGGCCGCGGCGGTCGTCAGATCTGGTTGTCGACGACGTCGAGGGTGGGGCGCGCGCCGAGGTGCCGCATGGCGCGGGCGGCGAGGCGGCAGCCGGCGGTGAGGGCGTCGGCGGGCTGCTTGCCGTCCAGCCACGGCGGCAGGAACCCGGCGACGAACGCGTCGCCCGCGCCGGTGCCGTCCACGACCTTGTCGACGGGCTCGGCGGCGACGGTGACCGGCTCGGGGCGGCCGTTGGTGTACCAGAGGGCGCCGTCGGCACCGTCTTTGATCACGACCTGGGGGTACCAGGCGGTGAGCACCTTGGCGGCCTGGTCGGGCGTGTCCCGGCCGGTGAGGATCTCCGCCTCCTTGGCGTTCACGATCAGCAGCCGGGCGCCCTGCGTCCACTCCAGGAAGGGCTCGGCGCCCATCCGCTTGAGCGGGGAGAACGAGCCGCCGTCGACCGAGACCGACATCTGCGCCTTGCGCGCCATGTCCAGCGCGACGATGGCGGCCTTCCGGGAGCCCTCGTTGATCAGCGAGTAGCCGGAGAGGTGCAGATGGGTGCCCTGGACGAACAGGTCGCCGCAGCGCTCGATGTCCTCGGGCAGCAGCGCGCCGTTGGCGCCGGGGTCCGACAGCATGGTGCGGTCGCCTTTGTGCGTGACCATCACCACACAGGTGCCGGTGGGACGTTCGGCGTCCATGACGAGGCGGGCGTCGACGCCGTACCCCATCATCTCCATGTCCCGGTTCCGGCCCGCGATGTCGGAGCCGCGGCGGCCGACGAAGGCCACCTCGACCTCCTCCCCCACGGCGAGCCAGGCGGCCACGTTGGCGCCCGAACCGCCTCCGTGGGTCGTCACGGCGGCAGGCGTGTCGCTCCCCTTGGCCAGGGGAAACGCGGCACGGGCCACGGTGTCTGTCATCAGATCGCCGACCACGACCACGCGCGTCATGGAGTCATCACCTCGATCAACACGGCCCGCGCGAGCGGCATCCTGGGCGTGGCTCGACGTTAACAGCTCCGGAGCCCCGTTGAGGTCTCGAACGCGCAGCGAAAACGAGGAACCCGTGTTTTTCCCCGGAGCGGGCGCCGGTTCGGCGTGCCTTACCCTCGGTTACGTGACCGAGGGTTATCCGGTGCAGTGGGAGGCGGACGTCGTCCTCAGCGACGGCGGGACCGCCCATCTGCGCCCCATCCGGCGCGACGACGCCGAGCGCCTGCGGGTGTTCTACGCCCGGCTGTCCCCGGAGACGATCTACTACCGCTTCTTCTCCCCGCGCCCCTACCTCACCGATCGGGAGATCGAGCATTTCACCGGCGTCGACTACGACCGGCGCGTCGGGCTGATCGCCACGATCGGCGAGGAGATGGTGGCGGTCGTCCGGTACGACCGGCTCGCGGACGCGCCGGAGACCGCCGAGGTCGCGTTCCTCGTGGAGGACGCCCACCAGGGGCGGGGGATCGGGGCGGTGCTGCTGGAGCACATCGCGGCGGCGGCGCGGGAGCGGGGCGTGCGGCGGTTCGTCGCGAGCGTCCTGCCCGACAACCGGCGGATGACCCGCGTGTTCCGGGAGGCGGGCTACCAGGCGGAGCAGCGGTTCGAGGAGGGCGTGATCGAGCTCGTCCTCGACCTGGAGCCGACGGAGACGTCGATGGAGGTCATGGCGGCCCGCGAGCACCGGGCGGAGTCCCGGTCGATCCAGCGGCTGCTGTTCCCGGGGTCGGTCGCGGTGATCGGCGCGAGCCGCGCCGAGCACACCGTCGGGCAGACCGTCCTGCGGAACCTGCTGGCGGGCGACTTCAGCGGCCCCGTGTACCCGGTGCACCCGACGGCCACGGCGGTCGCGGGCGTCCGCGCGTACGCGTCCGTCCTGGAGATCCCGGACGACGTCGACCTCGCGGTCGTGGCCGTGCGGGCGGACGCCGTCCACGAGGTCGTGGAGCAGTGCGCGGCGAAGGGCGTCCGGGGGCTGGTGGTCGTGTCGTCCGGCTTCGGGGAGACGGGGCCGGAGGGGCGCGCGAGCCAGGACGAGCTCGTGCGGATGGCGCGCGCGTACGGGATGCGGGTCGTCGGGCCCAACTGCCTGGGGATCGCCAACACCGACCCGGACGTGCGGCTGAACGCCACCCTGGCGCCGACCATGCCCGGGAGGGGCCCGATCGGGTTCTTCTCGCAGTCGGGCGCGCTGGGCATCGCGATCCTGCAGCGGACGGCCGAGCGCGGGCTCGGGCTGTCCACGTTCGTCTCCGCGGGGAACCGGGCGGACGTCTCCGGCAACGACCTCATGCAGTACTGGGAGGAGGACCCGGCCACCAAGGCGGTCCTGCTCTACCTGGAGTCGCTGGGCAATCCCCGCAAGTTCGCGCGGCTGGCGCGCAGGCTCGGCCGGCGCAAGCCGATCGTCGCGGTGAAGAGCGGGCGCAGCACCCAGGGCGTCCCCATCGGGCACGCCGCGCGCGCGCTCACGCTGCCCGACCACGCGGTCAGCGCGCTGTTCGAGCAGGCGGGCGTCATCCGGGTGGAGGACCTGTCCGAGCTGTTCGACGTCGCGCAGCTCCTGGCCTACCAGCCGCTCCCCGAGGGCGACCGCATCGCGATCATCGACAACTCCGACTCGCTCGGCCTGCTGGCGCAGGACGCGGCGACGGCGCTCGGCCTCCAGGTCCGGCCGCGCATCGACCTCGGCCCGCGCGCGGACGCCGACGACTTCGAGGCGGGCCTCGCGGCCGCGCTCGAGGACGACGCGGTCGACGCGGTCGTCGCGCTGTTCACCCCGCCGACGATCGGCGGCTACGACCTGCGCGTCCCCGAGAAGATCCTCCGGCTCGCCGCGGCCAGCCCCAAACCGGTCGTGGCGACGTACCTGGGCTCCGAGGGCATGCCCGCCGACCTGCGGATCACGGCGCCGGACGGGTCGCCCGCCGAGGGCTCGGTGCCCTCGTACCCCGCGCCCGAGGACGCCGTCCGGGCCCTCGCCTACGTGATCCGCTACGCCCAGTGGCGGCGCCGCCCCGCCGGGTCGATGCCCGAGTTCGAGGGCGCCGACCGCCGCCGCGCCCGGACGCTCGTCGAGGGCTGGCTCGACGGCGGCGCGCCCGTGCACGCGACGCCCGAGCAGGCCGCCGAGCTGCTCGCCTGCTACGGCATCGAGGTCGACCGGGACGACGCCCGCGCCGGGGTCCCGACGCGCATCGTCACCATGGAGGACCCGTCGTTCGGCGCCGTCGTCTCCTTCGGCCTCGCCGACGAGACGGCCGCGCTGCTGGACGACCGCGCCTACCGCCTCGGCCCCCTGTCGGACGTGGACGCCGCCGAGCTGATCCGCGCGATCCGGACGGCCCCGCTCCTGCTCGGCCACCGCGGCGCCGAACCCGTCCGCGTGTCGGCCCTCGAGGAGCTGGTGATGCGGGTGTCGCGGCTCGGCTTCGACCTGCCCGAGGTCGCCCGACTGGAGCTGAACCCGGTGGTCGCGGACGGTTCGGGCGCCGCCGTCCGCGATGTCGCGCTCCGCCTCGAACGTCCGCTGGGCCCCCGCCCCGAACTGGGCCCGCGCCGCCTCCGCGGCCCGGACACCGCCCCGATCACCTGACCGCCCCCCCGCCCGACGAC